>DTYX01001156.1 GCA_012961655.1 Candidatus Poribacteria bacterium | reverse complement strand
TTCCCATACGAGAAAAGGAATCGCTTTTGGAAGCGATAGTCTAAAAGGGACCCGTTTTCCCGAAGAAAACGGGTCTTTAGCAAGTTCAGGGGGCATGGCGATGTCTTCATCAATCGCAGAGAAACTGAATGAATTGCGGGAAGTTATCCGCTATCATGAGCGGAAATATTATGTCGAGGATAATCCTGAGATATCGGATTATGAATTCGACCAGTTGATGAAACAGTTGGAAGCGCTGGAACGCGAACATCCTGAGCTTATCACGCCCGATTCTCCCACTCAACGGGTCGGCGGGGAACCGGCGACGGGCGCGCGCGTGGAACACAAATCAGCCATGCTCAGCTTGGACAATACGTATAACCCAGAAGAGTTGCGGGAATTTGACGCGCGGGTGCGGAAAGCCTTACCAGGGCAAGCAGTTGAATACGTCGCGGAATTAAAGATCGATGGGTTAGGCGTCGCGTTACTGTATGAAAATGGCGTCTTGTCCCGCGGCGCGACGCGGGGCGATGGGCAATACGGCGAAGAAGTGACCACAAATTTAAAGACCATCAAAGCCGTCCCTCTGCATCTGGCGGGTATGGGGCGGGACATCCCGGTTCTGGAAGTGCGCGGGGAGGTATACATGTCGCGGGATAAATTGGCTGAAGTAAATCGACAGCGGATTGAGCAAGGAGAACGGCCTTTTGCGAATGCGCGCAACGCCGCGGCGGGTTCGGTGCGCTTGCTTGACCCCAAGCTGACGGCCTCTCGCCCTCTGGATATTTTCATCTATGCCCTTAGTTACATCGAAGGAACTACGTTTCAAACGCATCTCCAATGTTTGGCAGCCCTCAGTGAGATGGGATTTAAACTGAACCCTCACACCGAACTTTTTGAGACCATCGATGGTGTTATCGACTATTGCAAAGATTGGATGGACAAACGGGATTCCCTGCCCTACGACACCGATGGCATCGTCGTCAAGGTGAATTCACTTAGGCAACAGCAGGAACTCGGCTCCACCGCTAAAAGCCCGCGCTGGGCGATTTCCTGCAAATTTCCCGCCCGTCAAGCTACGACAATAGTAGAAGATATCGTCGTTCAGGTCGGACGAACTGGGGTTCTAACTCCTGTAGCAATTCTCGAACCCGTCGAATTGGCAGGCGCCACGATAACCCACGCGACTTTGCACAACGAACAGGAGATTATCCGCAAGGACATCCGCATCGGCGATACCGTTCTGTTAGAGCGCGCCGGAGATGTGATTCCCAAAGTCGTGAGCGTCGTTAAAGACAAGAGAACAGGCAAAGAGCGAGTGTTCAAGATGCCAGACACCTGTCCCGTTTGCGGTGAGGTTGTACAACGTTCCGACGAAGAGGTGGCGATTCGATGCGTCAACATCGCATGTCCCGCCCAACTGAAACGCCGCATTCAACATTTCGCCTCACGCAACGCCATGAACATCGACGGACTTGGAGCAGCGCTCATCGACCAACTGATAGACACTGGAATGGTGAAGGACATCGCCGATTTGTACGCGCTTACCAAAGAAGCGGTCGCAAAGTTGGAACGGATGGGCGAAAAATCCGCTGAAAATCTGATTAACGCCATCCAGAACAGTAAAGCCAACGATGTTAGTAAATTGCTGTTTGGCCTGGGTATTCAACATATAGGCGCGCATGTCGCGGAAGTCTTAATCTCACATTATCCATCCCTCGATAAATTGGCGGTAGCTACCCTCGAAGAACTTCAGGAAATCCACGAAATCGGCCCGAAAGCCGCCGCCAGCGTCGTTCAATTCTTTCAGCGAGAATCCAATCGCGCCTTGATAGACAAACTTAGAACGGCGGGATTAAACGTCGCCGCTGAAACCTCAGAAGTGAAGGGGCAAACAAAAAATGCTTTACAAGGGAAAACCTTTGTGCTTACAGGCGCGCTATCCACCATGACCAGAGCGGAAGCCACCGCCGCCATCAAAGCCGCCGGCGGACGCGTTACCTCTAACGTCAGTAAGAAAACGGATTACGTTGTCGCAGGCGAATCGCCCGGTTCAAAGTATGATAAGGCGGTGCAGATGGGAATTACGATTTTGAATGAAGAGGAATTTAAAAAGCTGTTGATGGAATTCTCTGGACAATTACATCGGTGAAAATGACCCAGGAGTAACACCTAATTTGCGTGCAACTTCCCTGGTTTTATCGGTGGAATGCCCATCTACAACAAGGATTTCGTCTGCGAAAGGAGAGGCTTTTTGTATTACCCCTTACGGAATTTGGAATTAGGATTTCGACCATTAGGAGACCATGATGGGGACGCATCCTTTGCGGAATGTTTTGTTAAGTTTCGTGGATTTTCTCCAGGGTCAAATGACACTATTTGCCAATAACCGTCTCGCTGGCGCCGCTGCCATAAGTAGGCGCGGTGTCGAAGAAATTAAGCCCCAAATCCATAGCGCGGTGAAGCATGTCGTGTTCGGAGAAATTTCAAGGGTGATTACCACGTTCGCTCTTTCAGCAATTCCTGAATGGCTTCTCGCGGTACAGGCAGTTCATCGATATGATATTCCAACCACTTGGAGAAGTCTTTCTCGATCTCTTCTGTCCAGCGCGCATCGATCTGCCCCGGTGTGTATTTGCCTTCCCTGAGACGGGTTTTACCGAATTGATCTCTAAGACGTATCAATTCAGAGGTTTTCACGACTTGCTCGGCGAGATGAGGTGGAATAAAGATGACCCCGTCCTCCTTTCCGAGGACTACATCTCCTGGCATAACCGTAGCCTGCCCGATGCGTATCGGTGTATTAACCCCCATCAACATAATCGTCGGTGAAGCATAGGTTGGATGCCAACCACGGACAAAACTAGTGAAGCCATCAATTGCCTTTATTCCGTCCAAGTCGCGAACTGCGGCGTCATGTACCACCCCATGCCCAGACTTGGCATAAATCGCCGTTGAAAGGTTATCGCCAATGATTGGTCCCTCTTCAACTTTACCAAATACATCCGCGACATAAACGTCGCCCTGAATCAACATGTCAATCGGCCAGGAGATCTGGTCACCGATACACCCACATCTTGCCCCTTTTTCTTCCATAAGCTTTCTGATTGCCGGACGTCTGGGCATATATACGGCGGTCAACGCTCTGCCAACAAGGATTTGACCGGGGTGTGTACATTTCCAATTTCCTTCATACTGCCAATTGTATCCATGATTTCTCAGCACACCCCAGGCCTGAGTAATGGTGACATTTTCCATCCGTTCGATGATTCCTTGCGGTACTTTGGGACGACCATCAGGGAAGCGCTCTCCTTTCCATTCCCGCGTATATTCAATCAGTTCATCTCTGGTAAGATTCAATGGTGCAAATTTCTCCATCATCATCGCCTCCTCTATCGGTTATGGTTAAAAGAGTTTCTAAAGTGCGCTAAAGTTGGCTCTTCGTCACCTCTTTCCCCGCAATGAGATTTTACCAAGGTTAATGTCGCATAATGATGTGCACTTAGTTTTTCATGGGAAAACGTTTATACTAACCGGGTTTTGGCGCCTTTTCGAGTTCGTCTGCAACGTCGCCTAGACCAAGTTCCTCCAATTTAGCTCTTGTGGGAGAACCGTTGGTGATGTCCCATCCGCTAAGTTCGTAGTATTTGTCAAGGATTTTCAGAAACTTCTTACGGTCGAGTACGACGTCATCGTCCTTGCCGGGATACATAAAACCGTCGATGGTAGATTCATCGATTGCGCGATTGCGTCCAAAGTTTCGCACATCAATGGCTCGAAGTTGGTTCCAGATGCGCTCACCGGCGAGGTCAAGCTCCTGCTCGCTGAAATCGTAACCCGTAGCAGCAGAGAAGAGCTTGGACATCAACGCTGTATCTGCCGCGCCATCTTCGCTCAGCATACTGAATACACGGGTGTGTTCGCGGTCGCACAGCACTAACGAATCCACAATCATGGCGCGATGGCTGTGCCATATCGCCGGTATAGCTTTGAGTTGCGGCGGTTCGTATTCATACGCTGGGTCGCATACATCTGGGTTGCCGTATACTTTGGCACAGACGGCGCGAGCTTTCTCCAGTGGGAAAGGTCCACGGCGCGGGCCACTTTCAGGAAGATAGAATTGCACATGCTCTGTCCACTGATGCGTCGAATCACTGGCTGGATCGCGCGTATCCACACACCACTGTAGAACCGGCGGTAACCACCACGGCCAATACACTGTGCCACCTGGCCCCCAGTGTCCACCCCAATGCTCTGTTTGCCCACAATGACGGGGGTAGATATGCTCGAGAAGTGGGATTCCCTCGCCGCCGAAGAGCCTATCAGCGGCATAGCAAGCGCCGTCAGATAGAGCATCACCCAAATCGTCTTCGCGAAATGCTATCTTATGCACCAGCGCATGGATAAACTCTGAGGAATAACGTGCCGTATCGCGCAAATATTCCAGGGGTTTATCAGGTACGGGGATGTCTATCCCATCTATCTTGTCAATCAAACCATGCTGTTTGCATATCTGTAGCCATGGAATTATCCCGTAGGTAATCTCCCAGCCATTGAGGCCGTAATCACTCGTCATAGCCCTTGCTACTCTATCCACACTCGTGGAAGTGCCCATGTAACCCCAGCACTGTTGCACTACACTGGGGATGCTCAAACCATCCTTGGATTGCACATTTTCATAAATCGGATTGGCACAAGGGGTCATGCAGAAGCCGCACTTCCGCAGGCGGAATCTATTTCCCTCCCTATCTGTCTGGACGCCTTTTCTGTCCGGATTGATTTCAAAGCTCCCAGGGCTTTGTCCCTCACGGCTGGCATGCGTACAAAGTTCAAAGAACTCCTTCGTTCTGGCAACTTTGACGCCCTGCGTTCCTCTCACGGCAATGGCTTTGAGATTCTTAGAACCCATGACGGCGCCGTAGCCGCCTTGGCCAGCGGCGTTGCCGGTCTCGGTCTGTATGACCGCAATTCGAGAGAGATTTTCTCCCGCCTGACCACAAGAGATGACTCTTGTCCTTTTACCGTGTATAGCCCGCAAAGCTATTGTTGTTCCATAAGTGCCTCGACCCCATAGGTTTTCGGCATCAAGTATCTCTACTTTGCCATCGTCTATCCACAAGTAGACAGGCTTTTTTGCCTTGCCCACAACGATGATGCTATCGTAACCGGCGTATTTCAACTCCGCGCCCCAATGTCCTCCCATACCCGAACGGGAAAAGATTGGAGGATGCTGCTGTGGCGCAATGCCCAACACCTCAACGCGTCCCGCTCCTGAAGCCATGGTCCCCGTCAATGGACCGACCATAATGAACAGCAGATTCTCTGGGTCAAAGGCATCTACTCCAAAAGATAGTTCCTGCCAAGCTATTCGAGACGCAATTCCCACCCCACCGATAAAATCGGGCACGTATTTAGTGGTGTCAATCGTCGATGTTTCACCCGATGACAGATTAACTTTTAGTATTTTCCCAGTCCAGCCATACATTTCGCTCATATTATTTCCGCCTCCTTCCCCGATTTTCGGGACAGGCCTTGACGGGGCGCATCTGCAGGTGTGAATGTAAGAGCCTTGCCAGGACAAATGTCGACGCATACGGGGCCTTCCGACCTTGAGTAGCACAAGTCGCATTTGAAATAGACGCGCTTACGCCCCACCTTTTTAAAGCTCATCACCGAACGCTCTGGCGTCAATGGACAAGCGCGCATGCAGGCGCCGCAACCGCGACACTTTTCGGCATTGATGTAGCGGGCGCCGGTCTTTTCATCAATGGACATCGCCGGCTCATCCCAGCGGGAAGCACAAGCGTAGTAACAGGCAGGCCAATCGCACTGCTTACACACGGCAATAGATGGCAGTCCTGGGATAAAATCGTCAAACCAGATACGAATTCGCGATAAACTTGGATTGCATTCGTCTTCATGATACAACGAACAGGAAACTTCACACTCTCTACAAGTCAAACAGAGACTTTCATCCACCTCTATTACTCCGGAGCGCTGCAATTGCGGGATATTGTCAGCAGTCTCATTCTTTTTGATTGAATCGGTCATGTTTGTATCCTTATACTATTTCTCCATATGAATGCAGCATTATCACATCATCTTAAACACAGAGACACGGAGACACAGAGGAACTCTCCGCGA
>DTYX01001155.1 GCA_012961655.1 Candidatus Poribacteria bacterium | reverse complement strand
GACGTGGGTTTAACATCGACAGCCTTACAGTCGCGGAAACTGAAGAGCCGGATGTTTCGCGGATGACCATCGTGAGCACAGGAGACGAAAAGATTATCGAACAAATCACCAAACAGTTGAACAAATTGATTGATGTCATCAAAGTTTCAGACCTGACAGGTGACCGATATATCGATAGGGAACTGGCGTTGATTAAAGTTAATGCGGAAAATCAAGCGCGTGGTGAAATTATTCAGATTGTGGATATATTTCGCGCGCATATCGTCGATGTTAGCCCCACAAGTTTGACAATCGAAATAACAGGCGATGAAGAAAAGCTAACAGCCATAATTGATATACTGGATCCTTATGGAATTCAAGAGATAGCAAGGACTGGAAAGATAGCTATACTACGCGGGCGAGATGTAAGGAAAAGGATATAAAACGCTATATCGTGAGAAGACAGCTCAATTTTATATCGATGGAAAATTGGAACAAGAAATCGAGGGGAAATTTGGCGAAATGAAATCCACCGAAAGCGTCACTATAGGGTCTAGATTCGCAGACGCGCCGGACTCTTTTGGATTAGGATTTCTCGACGAAGCACGTGTTTGGTCAAGACAATTAACTCAAGACGAAATACAAGCCAACATGAAGTTAAGCAAAAAGGAATTTTTGGTTGTTTCTCCCATTGGTAAATTAGCGACAACATGGGGAGATATCAAAAATCGCTAGCGATTGCCGAAAAATTTCAAGTCCCAGAATTTTGTAGGACAATCTGTTAGATTATCCGAAAATCCGTTAGCTAAAAAATGTAAAACTTGTTTAAGGAGAAGATTATGCAGACATTCAACCCCTATGTAGATGGATATTATGACGTCGCCGACCAGATGAAAACAGACTTGTATCGACGAGCCAAAGTACACTTCGACCGCCAGTGTCAGCAGAAGGCGGAGTTGAAAACTATAGATGCTTTTGAGCGATATCGCGCTCAACTTAAAAAACGATTTCTAAAGGCAATAGGAGGTTTGCCGCAGGAACGAACTCCCTTGAATCCTCAATGCGCAGGTGTCATTGACAGAGGCAATTTTGTCATCGAAAAAATTATCTACGAAAGCCTGCCAGAATTTTATGTTACTTCAGCCCTGTATCTTCCCAAAGACATAACGCAGCCCACGCCGGCGGTCGTTTTCGTTCACGGACATAGCGACCTTGGCAAATCTTATCCCGTTTACCAGGCTGTCTGCACTGACCTGGTGAACAACGGTTTCGTTGTCTTCGCCATTGACCCGCCGGGACAGGGTGAACGTTTTCAATATTATGACCCGGCAAAGCAAGAACGAATTATCGGCGGATGCACGACAGAACACACTCACGCTGGACTACAATTTGTGCTACGCGGCGCAAGCGTAGCCAGACATTTTATCTGGGATGTAATGCGAGGTTTGGATTATCTGGAAACGCGGCCTGAAGTCGACAAAGGGCGAATTGGTCTAACTGGCAATTCCGGCGGTGGAACGCAATCCTGTCTTTTGATGATGAGCGAACCGCGTTTCGCCGCAGCCGTGCCGTGTACCTTTGTGATGACCTTGGAATCTTATATGAAAACCGGTCAACCGCAAGATAGCGAACAGATTGTCCAGGGAGGTATCGCCTACGGTCCAGACCACGATGATTATCTGACCGCAATGGCGCCCAAGCCGGTTCTCGTTGGCGCTGCGGCTTACGACTATTTTCCCATCGAAGGAGCGATGGAAGCTGTTAGACGAGCTAAGCGGATATACGCGCTTTACAGCGCAGAAGATAAAGTTGATATAACCGTCGCGCCGACCCGGCACTCCTATTCGCCATATCTGCGCCAGGCTTGTGTAAACTGGTATAAAAGGCATTTCAGAAATGAACAACCTGACTTTAAAACAGGCGAGCCGCAGACTTTGCCGGAGAACGAACTCTGGTGTACGCCTAACGGCCAAGTTCTGGACAAATTCCCGAACGGTAAAACTGTATTTCACCTAAACAAAGCTTCGCTGCCAAAAGCCCCGCCGAAATTGAAGGCTGGAAGCGATTTTGAAAAGCGACGCGGTGAGATGCGAAATGCGGTTCTGGAAGTCCTTGGAATAAACGACGAAAACCGTAGTCAGCCCATCTATCCGCGTATTATCGCGGAGAACGAGGTTGACGGCTATCAGACAGAAAAAATCTTTTTCTTCAGCGCGCCGGATATCGTTGTAACGGGAGTCATGGTGCATCCAAAAGGGGATTCTGTAAAACAAACGGATCTAGTTTTGTTTGAAAATGGCACAAAGGATATTCCTGCCAGGAAAGATTTATTGGCAGAGTTGTTGGCAAACCATCATCGCCCGTTTGTCTTTGATGTCCGCGGCATAGGCGCGGTTGAAATGCGTCAAGCTGAGAGAGGAAGAGGTGTACACGCGGCTGAATACAAATTCGGCTGTGACACCATGATGCTGGGGAAATCGACTCTGGGTCTGCGTGTATTTGATGTTCTGCGAGGCTACGATTATCTTTCCACTCGAAGCGATGTGGAGAATATCGGTCTACTTGGCGTCGGCAGCGGGGCGTTTTGGGCATACTTCGCGGCGGCGATAGAGGATGGATTTAAAGTTCTGACTTTTACCGACCTGCTCTATTCTTATCGCAATTTGG
>DTYX01001154.1 GCA_012961655.1 Candidatus Poribacteria bacterium | reverse complement strand
TTGGATACCTAATCATTAAAACGAATGAATTCGTTACTACCATTATCACCCTTAGTTGTAGTAACGACTTTTAGTCGTTTAAGTGCAAAACTCGTAATTGGGATAGAAATCCTCGACGCGTCGGCTCGCATCTATTTGATGAAAATACGGAACGAGTGGTTCCTTATGCGACGATTGGAGAGATAACTTAAGTGTAGGGAATTTCCTGTATCACACATGTTGGGCTTGAGCGGAAACAGGTGGTGGCGTTTGGTAACCCCGATGGCTATGCTATCCGGTTGCCTACTCCTCCGGACAAGCGCCACTGCTTTGTGCCCGCCTTTCACGTCCTCTACGAAAGTTAAGCTACGAGAAAGGAGCGAAATTCCATGAATTTTTCAAATCGACTCACGATTGTTGTTCCCGGCGATGACCCTGTTCAGATACAAGGCTCGCCGAATCTGGAGCGGTTAGAACCCTACGGAGATGTAATTCTGTATACCGACCGACCGGCAACGCTGGAGGAGAAGGTTGCTCGGGCGAAAGACGCGGATATCCTGATTAACACTCGCGGGATAGTTACCTGGCCTGGTGAAGCTTTGCGTCAATTACCAAAACTGCGGCTGATTGCGACTTGTTCTATTGGGACTGATATGATTGATTTGGAAGTAGCGCGGGAGATGGGAATTGTCGTTTCTAATCAGCCAGGGCGCACCTCACCAGTCGTCGCCGAACATACGTTTGGGCTTATGTTCGCAGCGGCGAAGCGAGCGGCATTTTTTACCACTGAGGTGAAGGCAGGTCGTTGGCCTCGGATGGACAACATTCTGCTGCAAGGGAAAACCTTAGGCATCATCGGGACGGGAAACATTGGGTCAGAGATGGCGCGGTTGGGTCGGGCGATTGGGATGAATGTGATTGCCTGGACTTTTCATCCCTCCAAAGAACGGGCAGAGTCTTTTTCAGTTCGGTACGTGGAGTTGGATGAACTGCTACGAACTGCTGATGTAGTCAGTCTCCACCTTCGGTTGACCGACGAGAGTCGGCATATCATCGGCGCGCGTGAACTCGGACTGATGAAGCCAAATGCGCTCTTAGTCAACACAGCTCGCGGCGGTCTGGTGGATACCGACGCGCTGATTGAAGCGCTGAACTCAGGACACCTTGGCGGAGTCGCCATCGATGTTTACGATGAAGAGCCGCCTCCCGTAGACCACCCGCTTCTCTCCTGCGAGCAGGTGATTCTCACCCCACACTGCGCGGACATGACACCAGAGGGAGTAGAATTGCTCAACGAAGGCGCGGTGGATAACGTCATCGCTTTCCTTGAGGGACGACCGCAGAATGTGGTAACTTGATAACACTGCTTTTTATGACGGGCATTTAGTCAATATCAAGGAGGTGCAAACGATGAACGCAGAAGCCATCACACTCGAAGACTTCTTGGCAAACGACTATGAGTCTTATGAATACGTAAAAGGAGAATTAGTACCGATGTCTATCCCAACAATGATCCATGGAGAAGTAAGTTCAAATATCGTAATCTTGCTGGGCAACCATGTCCGTCAGTATCAATTGGGTCGAATCTACACAGCAGAGACCACATTTCAAATCGGAGAAAGTGGGCGAAAACCCGATGTAGCATTTGTTTCACAGGAACGGCTTCCTGAGAATAGACACCAAGCCAGCCCTATCCCTCCAGACCTTGCAATCGAGGTTGTTTCGCCAAGCGATAAGATTTACGACGTTCAGGAGAAGGCATTGGAATACTTGGATGCCGGAACCCAAATGGTTTGGGTAATCGAACCGATTGCAAAGACGGTTACCGTCTATCGCTCACAAAGCGACATCAAGATTCTCACCCTCAACGATATTCTCACAGGAGAAGAGGTCGTCGAAGGCTTTCAGTGCGCCGTGGCGGAGATTTTTGAGTGAAACGTGAAAAGTAGCATCCCATGCACCATCTACTACTACCCATCCTTCGCGGGGGGAGCTTCACTTTGTTGTGAAATAGAAGTTAAGAAAAAATCTAAACTTGCTGGGTTTTGGAAAGGCGTTGAATTTACGGAAGAAGAGATGGACGAAGCACGTCGGGAAATGTGACCCCCTAACGTTTGAACAGAAACAGATGGTAACACAAACTAATGAGATTGTCAATATGGAAATAGCAAAGCGAATCTCTGTCCCCACGCCGTCCACTCCGTCACAGCAGCCTGAATATTTTACATAAATCAACATAAAACTTAGCAGGTTGGGAAACCTGCACCACGAAATCTGCACCACAAC
>DTYX01001153.1 GCA_012961655.1 Candidatus Poribacteria bacterium | reverse complement strand
CGTCGAGATATGGCTTCGCGCGGTTACTTCGTGAACCGCTTCCCTTCGGTCACCGACGCCTTCGTCTTACGGCATCTCGACCTACACAATATATAAGGAGACCTGTTATGAAGAAAGGAATTTGTCTCGGTTCGGTCCCCGGCGAGTCATTGGAGGGACGGTTCAAATTGGCAAAAGACGCGGAGTTTGATGGTATCGAAATCGGCCCGCTTTCCAATGCCGAAGAGCGGAGGGAATACAAATCGCTTGCAGATACTGTGGGGCTGGAGATACATAGTGTCATGAATCAAGTTCATTGGTCGCTTCCGATTACTGACCCAGACCCCGAAGTGCGCAAGAAATCCGTTCAGGGGATGATAACTTCTCTGGATACCGCGCAGGCAGTCGGCGCCGACGCGGTTTTGTTGGTTCCCGCTGTCGTCAACGAAGATGTGCCATACAATGTCGCTTATGAACGGTCACAAGCGGAAATTAGACCGCTCATCAAGGAAGCTGAAGAGCGGAATGTGTTAATCACAGTTGAGAATGTCTGGAACAAGTTTCTGCTCAGCCCTCTCGAATTTGCGCGATACGTGGACGAATTTGAGAGCGATTACGTGCAAGCGTATTTCGATGTCGGCAATATCGTCATCTTTGGATATCCTGAACAATGGATTCGCATCCTCGGTAAACGCATTAAAAAAGTGCATGTGAAGGGTTTCAATGCTGACGAACGCCGGTTCACCTATCTCATTGAGGATTGTACCATCAACTGGAATGCGGTTATGGAAGCATTTCACGAGGTCGGCTATGATGGCTATATGACGGCGGAATTGCCCGTTAATTGGGATGACCCAGAGGGGACGGTCTACAATATCAGCAAAGATATGGATAAGATTATTGCGGGATTGTGATGTGTACGGTTAGTATACCTAAAACAACTCTTGATTATCCAAACTTCCATTCGTTGGCGAGATAATTGTTAGACCAAGACAATTAGATGGATGGAACTGAAACTACAAATGTCTGTTTTTGATAAAAATGTTCAATCAAGTTATTGGCCATCAGAAAAATATAGAATTGCTTCAGAATATCTTGAGGACTAATAAAATTGCAGCGGCGTATCTATTTGCCGGACCGCCCAATATCGGTAAAGAATTTGTCGCCATAAATTTTGCCAAGGCGCTAAATTGTTTGGAGGGAAGTGTCCGCCATTTCCCCTACGCGGACGCCTGCGATAAATGTCTCTCTTGCAGAAAGATTGATGATGGCAATCATCCCGATGTGCGGATAATCCGTCCCGAAGGCGCGTGGATGAAAATAGACCAGATTCGTCTGTTGCAAAGACAGATTTCACGTAGACCGCTGGAGGGGCGTTATAAAGTTTATATATTGACGGATGTCGAACGGATGAATCTTCCGGCGGCAAATAGCTTTCTAAAAACTCTTGAAGAGCCACCTGGAGCCTCGGTGTTGATATTATTGACCTCCAATTATAACGCTCTGTTGCCGACTATACGCTCCAGATGTCAACTTATTAGATTTTTTCCTATTCCAAAGACAGTGTTGCAAAATCAACTTATTGAAAAACTAAAAGTCACGGAGACGAAAGCCAAGCAGATAACTTTGCTTTCCGGTGGAAGAGTGGGCAAAGCTTTGGAGCTTGCGAAAGAAGAATATATAGATGCTGAATCCACTATACCAGATATTTTGAACCGTCCTCAGATTATTGAGATTTTTAAAATTGCAGAAGAGTTGAATAATCAACCTGAAACTTTGGACATTCTTTTGACCTGGCTTAGAGATATGCTTCTAGTCAAACAAGGCTGTAACATCGAGTTCTTAACATATCCCGATAAATTTAATGAGCTTACGCAACTTGCTTCGGGTTACTCTAGAATCCAAATTCAAGATTTCATGAAAACCATCATGGAAACGAAAAATCTATTGCAGCGAAACATAAATTCAACCCTGGCGCTAGAGGTTATGGTGTTGAAGATGATAAGTCCATAGGGTCGCGGATTTTCAGACCGAGCTGATTATTGAAGTAGCAAAATCAGCTTTGTCTGTTAATCAGCGGCTATCTCTTCCAAAGGTATGGTTCACGAAAAGGTATAGACCAATGGAAATCGTCAAAGTCTGCATTCCAGAAGAGAGTTCAAAATATTATGACTCCAACGGTATCGAACTACACGTTGGTGATTGGTGCGTTGTAGAGGGCGAATATAGCGCTGATATCGGTGAAGTGCTGTGGAAATACGAAACACCTTCGCTTCCTTCCTTATCTCCTTGTACATGGAGGGATGAAGAGGGAACAACGTCGATGTTCAAAGTGTTGCGCCGGGCAACGGAGACAGAGCGTCAGCGCGCTGAAGATAATCGCATCAAAGCTCGGCAAGCGTTTAAAATTTGTCAGAAGAAAATCGCTGGACGAAATTTACCGATGAAATTGTCTATGAGCAAGTACACCTTAGATGGCGAGCGCATCATATTTTATTTTATCTCTGAGCAACGAGTTGACTTTCGGCGTTTGGTCAGCGACTTAGCCAAGACGTTTCGCAAACGCATCGAATTAATTCATATCGGTGTGCGCGATGAGGCTGCGATGATAGGCGGATGCGGACATTGCGGCAGACCGCTCTGCTGTAAAACTTTTATCCAAGATTTTCAATCTGTCGCTATAAGAATGGCGAAAAATCAGGATATGAACCTAGCGCCCGAAAAAATTTCTGGAATCTGCGGACGGTTGTTATGTTGTCTTCAATATGAAAATGATTGGTACATCGAAGCGCAGAAAAGAATGCCAAAATTAAGAGCGCGTGTGAAGACACCGCGAGGTTTAGGGGTTGTAAAGGAGGTCAATCTATTCAAAGAAACGGTTCGGGTACATCTAGATAGAGGCGAGATAGTAGAATTAGAGGCAAACAACATTAGCCCCCTAAAAAGGCAAAGAAGGAGAAGTGGGTCGAGTTTCTGAACTCGACCTACATAATTATATTTGGGAGACAAAGATGAAAGAAAAGTTTTACCTAACTAGCTCTATACCTTATGTGCATCAGTTGCCACATCTTGGAAATTCTTTTGAGCTTATCGGGACGGACGCGCTGGCTCGATATAAGCGTTTAGCTGATTACGATGTCTTTTTTCTCACAGGAAGCGATGAGAATTCGCTCAATGTCGAGCGCAAAACGCGCGAGTTAAACATTGACCCACAAACGTATTGCGACCAGATAGTGACAGGCATGCAGGAGATTTGGCGGGCGCTGAATATCTCTTATGATTATTTTATTCGCACGACTTACGAGCGACATATCCGCACCAGCCAGGATTTTTTTCAACGCGCTTATGACAATGGCGATATCTACAAGGATTTCTATAAAGGTTGGTATTGTGTTTCATGTGAAGCCTTTTACATCGAAGATGAGTTGACGGAAGACAAAAAATGTCCGATACATAACTCCGAGCCGGAATGGGTCGAAGAAGAGAACTACTTCTTTAGGCTGTCCAAATATCAAGATAAATTACTCCAATATATTGAGAAAAATCCTGATTTTATTCAACCGCAGATTCGCCGCAACGAAATGCTCAGCTTTATCAACATGGGTCTGAGGGATTTTAGCATATCACGAGCTTCGACGAAATGGGGCATCCCAACCCCGCTTGACCCGAATCAGAGAATCTATGTTTGGTTCGACGCTCTGGTAAACTACCTTTCGGGCATTGGCTATATTGACGAAAAAGAGAAATTTGAACGCTATTGGCCTGCGGATGTGCATATCATCGGCAAAGATATAGCGCGGTTTCACTGTATTTATTGGCCGGCGATGCTAATGTCAGTGGGGTTGCCATTGCCGAAAAGCGTTTTTGTCCACGGATGGGTTCACCTGGAAGGCGAAAGGATGAGCAAATCAAGGGGGATTTATATTGACCCCACAGCCGCTGTTAGAGAATATGGCGCCGACCCGATACGATATTTCCTGCTGCGCGAAGTGCCATTCGGCAGCGATGGAGATTTCTCCTGGCAGAGGTTTGTCGCCCGCTATAACGCCGATTTAGCGAACGATTTGGGCAATCTTCTGAACCGCACTCTCAGTTTGGCAAAGCGCAATTTTGACGGTAAAATCCCGAAGCCCGCCGAACAGGAGGGAGAACCCGATACAGACTTGATAGAGTTGGCTTTGAGCTTGCCCGCAAAAGTAGATGACTGCACGAATCGTTTGGCGTTCAACAACGCGCTGGAAGCAATCTTTGAACTGGTGCGCCGCGGCAATAAGTACATCGACGAGACCGCGCCGTGGCAATTAGCTAAGGAAGACAACGCGGAACGTTTAGGCACAGTGCTGTATAACTGCCTTGAAACCTTGCGTTTTATCGCCCTATTGATATCGCCATTTATGCCGGAGTCCGCGAATGAAATCCGCCGTCAGATGGGATTGAGCGATGACTTTTCCGAAAAGGAAAATCTCGATAGCTTGAAAACGTGGGGAGGATTGCCGTCGGGTATAACTCTCGGCGAACCTAAACCGATATTCCCACGCATTCAGGTCGAAACGGGGGAAAAACCGGCCCCGAAAAAAGAAACCGATGCGGATAACTTCATCACGATGGACGATTTTAGAAAAGTTGACCTGCGCGTGGCAGAAGTGCTCTCCGCGGAAAAGATTAAAGGCGCAGATAAACTCCTCAGACTACAAGTCGATGTCGGACATAACGAAGAAAGACAGATAGTCGCTGGAATAGCCGAACATTACGAGCCCGATGACCTCATAGGCAAAAAAATCGTTTTAGTCGCCAACCTACAACCCGCCAAAATCCGCGGCGTCGATTCCTACGGCATGCTATTGGCGGCGGTGAGTAAAAATGATATTGTAGTGGTGGCGCCCGATAAAGACGTGCCATTGGGCGCAAGGGTGAGATGATTTTTAAGTGAAACGTGATGCGTGAAACGTGAAAATAAAAATTGGAGGAATGGAAGGTTGGAAGGTATGATAGGCTAAAAAGCTTCTGTTCCGCCATCCTTATGACGGTTCTCTAAGGAAAAGTGGCAAGTCTGATGAATACGAAAGAATTAGAAAAACTCGTAAGCAAATATGAAGGATATCTTCTATCTCGGGGAGAACTCGGCATAGAGGCAGTGGAATTGCTATCTGTCCGGGATAAAATTGAAGAATATTTAATAAAAGCGTATGACATTATCCCAATCCACATACTAGCTGAGATTATGCGGCTAGACTTAATCTTTAAAGAAGAGTTCGAAATCTTTAGAAAGGAATTCTCCCCAAAAGAGGTAGCTCATTTTCAAAAAAGTGTAAAGATGCCCGCAACGCACTGGTGGTGGCATCTTTCAAAGGTTCCTTGGCAAGAGGAAATAAATGAATAATAGTGGTGACTCTGTAGAAAGGGATAACGATGCTTATAGAGATTGTGGCGATAGTTTTTATGGCGTTGATACTATTGGTTTGGGCGCGAATCATTATTTCAGAAATTATCATGCGGAAAAAATTTACTCTCAATTTAGAATATCCGGTTGATATTCCTAACTCTCCCAAGATTTCGATTATCGTCCCAGCGAGAAGTCAAGTGGGGGATTTATTTTAGTGAACGCTGAAAGCTATCGAACCGTAGGTGGCCATGAAGCTATCAAGAACTCACCCATCAACGATGTGCATCTGGCGCAATTGGCGAAATCAAATAATATTCCTTATCAATTTTTGCTCGGACAAGAGATGGGGAATCAGCGCTGGTAATGGCAAACATGGAGTGGATATACTTTCCTCAGTATGGATTACCAAATTTCGGAGGCGATAAAATCTATTCTGTCACCCTCTCGGAAACGCCATATCTATCGGTATTATAATCAACTCAGCGTTACGTGGTCTTACCGAGAAGAGTTCATGGAGGACTAATGAAGTCTCAGATTAACCGGGATACCAGCATACTTATCGATAATTTAATCACTGCAAGGGGACTCATCGGGGAAGACGCTCAACCACAAAAAACCGCAGCGTCCAATATTGTCAAATGGATGCAAAAAATTTACGGCGCTTCCCCTCAAATTGTGAACCAGCAGATACATCAATACTTGAAACTGGTCGCGAAATTTCGGGAAATTTACGGCGATGGGGCGATAATTATAATTAGGGCGCCAGCCAGAATCAACATCATCGGAGAGCATATCGACTACATCAAATATTTTCGGACGCGCGTTCTGCCATTTGGCAGCCGAGAATACGATATGCTCATGGCGATGCGAATGAGAGATGACGATTGTATAAGAGCGGCGACGACCGCCGAAGGATTTGAACCGAAAGAATTTTGTATCGGCGAGTTTCCCAAAGATAGCCGAAATCGAAATCGGGACGAATGCTGGTTGGAGTATCTCAATAACCTCGGCGTTCCTGAAACCAGTTGGGACAACTACATCAAAGCATCCGCCTTTTATCTGCAAAATATGTATCCCACAATGAACCTAAAGGGGATGGATATTTTAATCGACTCGACGATTCCCGCCGCTGGCGGCGCTTCGTCATCATCCGCTCTGGTAGTTCTCACCGGCGTGGGATTAAGACTGGCGAACAATCTGCCGATAGACAAAGATGAAATTGCGGATTCTTCTTCAAGAGCGGAATGGTACGTCGGCACGCGCGGAGGCAAAATGGACCACGCCACTATCTGTTTCGCCGAATTATCCAAAGCCTTGCTGATAACTTTTGACCCTTTCGATGTGCAACCAATTCACACGCCCGCCGAAGGATATAGATGGATTACATTCTACACTCAGCCTGCGGACAAAGGCAGCAAGGTGATGAGCGAATACAACGAAAGGTCGATTGTCTCTCGACTCCTCATACCGATACTGCTTGAGGACATCGTTGCTGAAAATCCATCATTAGGTGAATCCTGGAATCGAGTGCTTGGCGCAATAGAAACGGGCGATGTCGAATTGATTGAAAAAAACAGCAAAGTGATAAATCGGGTTATTAACTCGTTGTCGGAAACGATGATGCTTAATGAAGTCAAAAATCGTTTTCCAACGTTATACGCCGAAGCGAAAGGTTTATATCCTGCGCTCTTCGAGGTTCGCGGCGAGTCAGCAAGGCTGAAAATTCGAGATAGAGCCGCACATCATCTGGGAGAAATAAGGCGCGTTTTGAAGGCGGCGGAGTTACTGAAATCAGCGGCAGAAGCGAAGGGCAAAGCGTTAGAATCCGAATTTATGAAGCAAGTCGGACAGTTGATGTATGAAACTCACGACAGCTTGCGCGACCTCTACGAAATCAGCACCGACGATATTGACAGAGTAGTGGATATCGCCAAACGTAGCTCCGGAGTCTACGGGGCTAGGGTCATGGGCGGCGGATTTGGAGGCAATGTGCTTGTTCTCGTCGAAGATGAAGGTGTCTCTGAATTGATAGAAACGGTCGAAAAAGAGTATTACGCCCCACAAGGACGAAGCGGATTGAAAGAAAACTCCATCCTCATCTCCACGCCCGGCGACGGTGTTATGACCGTGCCTATCGGCTCATCAGTTGTACCCGAATCAAATCCCAGTGCGAACAGGAAGCGGAGATATTGTCGCTGTCCAATCCGGGAATCAGTGCGCCAGATTTTGATTAATCAAACAAACGATTGGAAAAGCTGGGAAGCGAATGAGCGGAAAATCATAAACTTAGCCAGCGATTTACTGCTAATGGACGAATCGAATTTTCAACCTATCCGACCGATAAAACCGATAATAGTCGCCGCCGGCAAGGGCCAACGAGCGCAGGAAAGCGGTCTGGAAACTCCGAAACCGTTGGTCAAAATTGCGGGCAAACCAGCGATAGTACATGTCCTGGATATCGTCTGCTCAATTCCCAATCTAGAAAAACCTATAATCGTTGTCAGTCCAGAAGGTGAATCTGCTATTCAGGCCACATTATCAAAACACTACGATGTCGAATACGTCATCCAGCGAGAGGCAAAGGGCACAGGAGATGCGGTATATCAAGCAAAATCGAAATTGCAAGATTTCGATGGCGATGTTATAGTTATCTGGAGCGCGCAGCCGGCGATTAGACCTCAGACCGTGTGGAAATCAATTATGATTCATCAAGCCGTAGGCAACAGCGCAATGACACTTCCGACGACGAAACGCGAAAAGCCTTACGCTCCGTTGATACGAGACTCTAACAACAGAGTAATTGATAGCCTGGAAACGCATTTAGAAAGCGCGAACACCGTCGATTATGGCGAAGATAACATCGGCGTATTCTGTTTGACAAACAATGACCTCTTTTACGGTCTCGACCTTGCTCATACCAAAGCTCTCGACCCAATCACAGGCGAATATAAAACTCCCAAAGGCGAACTCGGTTTCCCAAATCAGATGGTAAGAACCCTGGCATCACAAGGAAAAATAGTACTGGGGTTGGCGATGGCAGACCCAAGAGAAGCTAAAGGAATAAAAGTTGCTGCTGACATTGCGGTGTTGGAAGGATATTTGAGAGATTTCGATAGAGGTGAATAAAGAGATCTTAGGGGAGAAAGTTCAGTTTGAACTATTTCTACATTAGTCTTGACATTTTAGGTTAAATATATAATTTGTGTTTGTTTTGTCTTCACACATTATTAACGGGAGGTTCTATTATGAAAACGACTTTATTGTGTATCTCCTTCGTCACTCTGTTAATTGGTTGTTTGGATCCAAATTTTCCTATTTACCTGGAAGATGTACAAAATGAATACATTATGCTCGAATATATACACGAAACCGAAACAGAGCATATCGAAGGCGTTGAATCCTTTGTAAATATTCACCCTGCCGGCAACTATTGGTTTGATGAGAACACCAAAGTCTTGAGGATTCTACCCGAGCCTGATTTTCATCTCAGTAAGGATGAACCCTTCAATCTGATTCTTGGAGTTAAACGTGGAATAACCGGGGATTTAGCCGCAAGCGAAAGAGGGCAAATCTTTCCTGTAGAAGAGTTTCCCTATGAATTTCCCGGATATTCAGATGACACTTTTGGGAGCAGTAAGTCATTAACCGTTATCAATTTTGATGGTAGCGGAACTGTCTTTTTGAGATACAACGATAGAACTATAGATATAAAGCCCAATTCTGAAATGAATATACAGGAAGAGCCAAGAATCGAAGAGGCTTTAGGAGCGAAGATTCGATTCACCGATAGTTATATATTCAAAAATCATGGCTATTGCAGCAAGGCAGATATATTGCTGCAAGGCGCCGTTGGGGATTGACCTGCGACGGCTTTTTAAAACTATATTTGAGGAGGAATAAAATGTATTCAACATCGGTTTTTAAGGTTACTAAAAAGACATATCTCATTTTCGCATTCGCTCTGCTTGTTTCGATATTGCTGTATGAAGCTGGAACTGAAAATGGCTATGCGTTAGTAGTAAAAATGAGTTTGGATAATCTTTCCAGAGAGGCGAGTTCTATCGTCGTTGGAAAGGTTTTAGACACACAATCTCGATGGGAAGATGGCAACATCTATACGTATGTGACCATTTCTGTCGAACTATATGTTAAAGGCGCAGGTGACAGGCAAGTTACCATCAAAGTTCTCGGTGGAACGGTTGGCGATATAACTGAATGGGTCTCCGATGCGCCGATTTTCCAGGTGGGCGAACGAAATCTGCTTTTCCTAAAGGACAACGCGGTCGTCGGCTGGAGCCAAGGGAAATTTGCTATCATCGGTCGCGACGTGATGGTGGAAGATGCCCCCGT
>DTYX01001152.1 GCA_012961655.1 Candidatus Poribacteria bacterium | reverse complement strand
CAACTTTATATCTGCAACGTCATATATACGCCTGGATTAAGCCTGCGCTTGCTTGGAGTGGATTTACACTGCTGCTCATATTTATCATGCACTGTATCAATACTCTGGTGCGAAAGCAGTGGGTCCAGCGAGAACGACTCGCTTTTCCCATCATTCAACTCCCAGTTGCCATGACTCGCTCAGGCGCGTTCTTTAGCCATCGGCTTTTGTGGATTGGTTTTGCCATCGTAGCAATTATAGATATTATAGACGGCTTACACGTCCTCTATCCATTGGTGCCATTCGTCAACGTAAAGTTGTATAACATCAGTCGCTTTTTCACCGAGAAGCCGTGGAACGCGATGGGAACGACGCGGACGTCATTCTACCCTTTTATGATAGGCATTGGCTTCTTTTTGCCGTTGGACTTATCCTTTTCATGCTGGTTCTTTTTCATCTTTCGACAACTGCTTCGGGTGGTTTCAAGTTACATTGGACTGCACAGCATGCCGGCATTTCCATATTTTCATGAACAATCCGCCGGCGCTTGGCTGGGGCTCTGTCTTATCGCGCTATGGATGAGCCGGCGGCATTTGGTACGGGCGTTTCTTTCAGCCTTTCGCCGGCGAAATATAGTCGATGAGAGCGAAGAGCCGATGACATATCGGATGGCTATTATTGGGCTGATAATGAGCATGGGCTGTCTGATGTTTTTCTGCCGCCAAGCGGGGCTATCTTTTTTCTATGCCTGGATCTTTTTTGGACTCTATTTTATGATTGCGACTGCGATTACACGTCTGCGGGCGGAATTCGGAGCGCCGCATGGCGTTTTTAACCATCCCCTGGATATTATGGTAACTTCGTTTGGCTCCACCGCCATCGGCGCGCAAAATTTAACGACCATGTCCTTTTTTTTCTGGTTCAACCGCGGCTATCGTCCCCACCCCATGCCCAATCAGTTTGAGGCTCTCAAAATGGCGGAAGTTGCAAAGATGAATAACCGCCGGCTTTTAGCCGCCATGCTATTGGCGGCGATAGGTGCGATTATTACAACCTTTTGGATAGATTTATCACTTATCTATCACGACGGCGCCACATCACGTCTGACCGCCTTTCGCCTCTGGGTAGGCCGAGGGGCGTTCAATCAACTACAACGATGGCTCTACTACCCCCAAGGCGCTGACTGGTTGCGAACCAGTTTTATGGGTGTCGGCATAGCTGCTGTGATGTTGCTCACCGTGATGCGGATGCGATTTCTCTTTTGGCCGTTTCATCCAGCAGGATACGCTCTGGCAGTGAGTTTTGCGATTGACTATTTCTGGTTTCCATTTTTCTTGAGTTGGCTGTTGAAATCCATTATCCTGCGCTACGGTCAGATAAAAGGATATCAGCGCGCCATTCCGTTCTTTTTGGGGTTGATATTAGGCGACTTTGTCGTCGGGGGACTGTGGATGATATTTGGGGTGATAGCGCAACGGCAGGTGTATATGTTCTTCATCTGAATTTTCTTGCAATAAATAATCAAATAAGCTATAATACAATAAATATACTTTCGTGGAAAAGGTAAGGAACAATGAAACCGATAATCGCAGCAATTTTTCGACGATGTATACTGCCGTTATTTTTCGTCTCTATCTTGCTTTGGCTGCCAATACCACTGTATGCTGATTATGTTACTGCCAATAAAGCAGCGACATTGACTGTGGAACATACCGATTTCATCGAAGAATATACTTCGCCATGGACAACAAATGTAACAGATACCCATGAATTTAAAGCGACGAAAATGGCGTACGCTCATTTCGCCATGTCAGTATATCTGAGGAAATTCGGCAAATTGAGTCAAGCGAGAAAAGAACTTCAGATAGCTCTCAAATACGCTGATATTTCACCTTTTTTACACCTCCAGCTTGCTGATTTAAACATTCAACTCCGGGACATTAAAAGCGCAGAAGCAGAAGCTAACAAAGCCAAAGAACTCGATGAGCAAAATTCCGATGCCTACTTTGTGCTGGGGAAAATCAACTTAATCAGAGGCAAAAAAGAGAATGCCAAACGCAATTTTGCAAGAGCTGTTGAACTGAACCCAGACCATCTAAATGCTCAGATAAAATTGGCTGATCTGGCTTTTGGAGAACATGATTACAAGTCCGCAATCAATGTATGTCAGGAATTGGTTCGCATCCGTCCGTATGAACCTCAGTATCACTACCATTTGGGTAAAGCATATCTCAATGACGGGCAAATTGACGCCGCGGTGGAACATTTTCAAACCGCGCTCAAAATTTACGATAAATATCAATCAGCGCGTCGGGCTTTAGCTGAAATATATAAATATCAGAAGAAACTGGAAGAAGCCGCTAAAGAATACCGAGAAATCCTTGCTATAAATCCTCCAGATGCTATACGAATACGGGGTAATCTGGCGGATATATATCTGAAGCTGGGGCAATACAAGGAAGCCACCGAACAGTGTGAAATTATTTTGCAAACCAATCCCAATGACATGCGGATTCGTGAGGCGCTGGCGACAATCTACTTTGAAATCGGCAGATATGAAGAAGCCATCCTAATGAGCCAACAGCTTTTGCAAAACGACCCTAATAATACACAGGCGCGCGAGGTTTTGGCGAGGGTGTACATTCAGCAAGAAAAATACGATGAAGCAACGTCTCAATGTCAGGAGATTCTGCGCGCCCACCCAGACGACATCGAAATTCTTGCCATGCTAGGCAGTCTCTATTTGGCGATGGAGAACGCTGACGAATCCATTAGACTTTTAAAAAAGGTACTCGACAAGGCGCCAGATAACGAGGATGCTAACTACTGGATTGCAATGGCTTATGAAATCAAAGGCGATGTTGATAACGCGGTTAAATATATGCGCGAAACCATTCGCATCAATCCCAAACGCCATGAGGCATACAACGCCTTGGGATACTTCTTTGCCGACCGCGGCATCAATCTGCCGGAAGCAGTCCAATTAATCCAACAAGCTCTCGACGCAGAACCTGAAAACGGCGCGTACATCGACAGCCTCGGATGGGCGTATTTTAAACTCGGCAGAACTGACGATGCCTTAGTAGAACTGGAAAAAGCTGTCAAGTATTTCCCAAACAGCGCGGAAGTCCGCGACCACTTGGGCGACGTCTACCTGAAAAAGGGGCTCACCGAAAAAGCCATCGACCAATGGAAAAAGGCGCTTGAACTTGAACCCGATAATGAGAAATTGCAGGCGAAACTGAGGATGTATCAAATTGATTGAATCTTTAGATAGTGCAAATTGCACGCTCTCTCGTGTGACAACACTGAAAAAAGGGATGGCGATGGAAACAAGGGAGCCAGACGAAAGCCAAGAGCAGTCATCTGATGAGGCGGTTAATGCGGAACTATGAAAATGTCATCCTCTTTCCTGACCAATTTGTGCTCAATGGTTCCCAACCCGTTCAAGGGCAAGGTAGAAATTTCTCTTTGGGTTTATATTGTTTGATAATGAAGGTTTGTCGGAGCTTGTTTCCGTGCTTCAATCCTATAACCAGAGGATACAACTCTAATCATGACAGAACACAACTTAAAAATATTACTCCAAACAATCAGCATCATCGTTTTTTTAAATCTTACATGCATCGCCTTCTCTTGGGTTGATGGAACACCCTATTTCTTCGAGAATTTTGAGGATTTCATCGAATTGATGGCAAGCCATGGCTCCTCCGACAAACCTCAACAAGCTCCGGCAGGAGCAAATGCTCGACAGCTTGCGGTTGGAGATAAAAAGAGATTCTATGCCGTCGATTTTAGTAACTACAGCCAATATATCGTGGATGCAACCTTACATACTATCGGGAAATTCTGCTATATATTTGTCGAAGATTCCCAGTGGAATCGAACCGTTACGCCATTGGGAGTTGAAAGAGTCCGACGCGCTTTTGATGAATCAACCCCGGCGGATTCGAGCAGAGGCATCTATCAGATTGAGACGGGAACTTTCGGACAACCCCCTGACATTGACAATGACTGGCGGATTTATATTTTACTTCTGGATATTCCGGATTTTTACAAACGCAGCGGAAACTTTGTCGCAGGATATTTCAGCCCCGTGAATCAGCAACGCGGGATTATCCGCGACCCAAACTCCGGCACTCCTCTTCGCAGCAATGAGATAGAATTGCTATATATTGACACTCACCCTCTTCCCGTAGGCGGCTCAGATGGACTTGGCGTTGTAGCGCATGAGTTTCAACATCTCATCCACTGGCGCTATGACCCCAATGAGGAGATCTGGATAAATGAAGGCTGTTCAGATTACGCTATGTTTTTGTGCGGATACGATGTAAGCACGCACGTCAGCGCTTATGAAAAAGAACCGAATTCATCCTTAGTTAATTGGCCGAGAGGAATGCAGAGCAAATTATCCTACTATGGCGCCGCCTACCTCTGGATGCTGTATCTTCACGAACACTATGGCGGTTCTAGAATTATATCAACCATTATACGAAATCAAACCGATGGAATTTTTTCCATCAATGCGGCATTGAGAGCTTTGGGACATTCAAAATCTTTTTCTCAGGTTTTTGCGGATTGGAAAGTTGCTAACTACGTCGATAATTTACAAATTGACAATGGCATATATGGCTACCGAAACGAGAATCCCAGGCCGAGAGTCAAAGAACAATATCGCTACTACCCGATTTCAGAGGGCGATAACCAAGTTGAAGCATGGGCGACAGATTACATCAGCTTTACCGGAATGCCAGGTTTCGGCGACTTAAAATTAAATTTCTTCAGTGATGCAAAATATAGATATGACGTAAAAGTAATTGAATATCACGCTGGGCGGCCGTCCAACATCCGAGATATGCCTCTGAGCGCGGATGGTCTAGGACAACTTTCGGTGTCAAACTTTGGAACGGATATTTCTCAAGTTATTCTCGTCCCTAGTTTGCAACCCAGCGACAACCTCGTTGGCAATATTTCATCCACCTATTCCTATTCCGCCAAGCAAGGTACAAAAGTCACTTTCCAAACGGGAAGCATACCAAATCCCATACATCCTCGATACTGGGACATCATCGCCAAACCCAGCGATAACATCGGCGCAGATTTGCCTGTAATCACAATTACAAAAGATGGCCAAATTCTCCAAGAGGATGTTCCGATGAAATCCATTTCCGTTGGAACACTTTATGGTTATCAACTGTATCTCACGCCAAATGTGCAACCGTCGAGCATTATGTGGGAAGTTTTTTATTCGGATGCGAAGGTTGGAGAGGGAACGCTATATCGGAATTGAGAATCAATCTGGTAATCCCGAATTTGAAATAAGGGGTTAAGATGAATAAGGAATTACGAAATATTTTATTCTTGCGATTTGGATTTATTCTTGTAATCATTACGGTGTTCATGTCGAGCTGTGCTGACGACCCACAATTGGACAGAGTTGACGCTGAACAAAATTTGCGAACGGGTTGGTTAGAATATAACAATGGGAACTATAATGCTGCGTTGTTGAGCTTTGAGAGAGCTATCTCTTTCGATGACTCTCTGTCCGATGCACATAACGGACTCGGTTACAGCCTTCTTAGCGCATCTTCCAGTTCTATATTCAATCCTCAGTTGGCGCTCAAAGCGCTATCCGCCTTTCAAGAGGCCATCCGCTTAGATGAGACAAACGCCGACGCTTGGGTTGGTCTTGCCAATGCGCTTTTTCTCCGGCGAACAGACCCCAGTGATTTTAAAACCGCAGTGCAAGCGCTTGATAATGCCTTGAAAGCAGATTCGACTTCTCTTTATCGACATGATTATAACTCTGAAGCGGATATTCACGCACTGAAAGCTATATGTTTGTATTACGCAGGAGATGTTCAATCCGCGAGCGTTGAAATAAAATCCGCTCTGGAGATTGATAGTAAAAATCAGCAAGCTTTGGCTATTCAGAAGTTTATACAATAGCCGCTGATTAACAGACCGCGCCGATTTTGGTAACCGAGTGAATAACTCAGAATCGGTTTCTGCCGCCGTCTCCTGAGCTTTTGCTCAGGAGCTAAGCGAAGCAGTAATCAGCGAGGTCTGACAATCCGCGGCTCTATTAGGAGAGAAAAATGAACTTATTATACAAATACAACCCACAGGAGGGTTGCTATACCTCAATTGTCAAACGAGGCGAAAGTGACTTAGAATACATAGATTTTGGGCTGTTAAATTTCAAAGGTGTTGATTCGTGGGGGGAAACCGTCGCTGACGAAGAAGTGGCATTGATTCTCCTCAGCGGCGAATGTGAGTTGAAAATAGAGCATGATAGCGGCGAAGTAAATAAATTTATTGGGCCACGCTCCAATGTTTTCAGCGGGAAAGCTTATAGCGCATACATTCCAAAAGACAGCAGATATGAAATCCGAGCCGAGAGCCCTGCTGAAATCGCCGTGTGCAAAGCGCCGTCGGAACTAAAGTCTGAACCCACTATCATTACGCCTGAAGAAGTAAAGGTTAAGGTTGTTGGACAACATAACTGGAGACGTCAAGTCCACGATATCATAGACGCTGACGTAAATGCCCGACATCTGGTCATCGGTGAGACATTCAACCCGCCGGGCAACTGGTCAAGCGCGCCGCCTCATCGACATGATTACGAAAACCCGCCCGAAGAATGCGAAATGGAGGAGGTTTATTTCTTTAAAATTCATCCAGAACAGGGCTTCGGCGTTCAGCGTGTTTACACCGATGACTTGTCCTTAAATGAAACTTATACCATTGCAAATAACGACACTGTCGCAATCCCGCGTGGATACCATCCCGTCGCCGCAGGACCAGGCTATCAATTGTACTATCTCTGGATGTTGGCGGGGGAAAACCGCATATTGCGTCCCAAAGATGACCCCAATCACGCATGGCTCAAGTTTTGCGAACCAATTGTCGCGGAAATAACGTGATAATGTTACCTTGCTAATGTCACATTTCAATAGTTGAGAGAAAAAGCAGGGAAAGATGATTGGAAGGATGGGAACTTCCAACCATCCAACCTTCTATCCTTTCATGACTAATCGTTAGACGCCATTTTGAGATATTACAAAAAGTAAGAATGAAATTTAACCACAGAGAACACTGACCACTAAGACACTATTTCACCACCAAGACACAAAGGCACTAAGGAAAAAAAAAGAATACTTGTGTCTTTGTGGTTAGTTAAGTATAAGCGTAAAATCGAGATGTTCGGATTCCCCCCTTTGCTCAAAGGGGGGCAGGGGGGATTTATGGGACAGAGTAAAGTGTAATCATTTAGAT
>DTYX01001151.1 GCA_012961655.1 Candidatus Poribacteria bacterium | reverse complement strand
TTTACAAGGTAATCACAAGAAAGCTCCCGCCGTAAGGCGTGGAGATGAATTGCCCGTAGCTCGGAATTTCGGAATTCGGAATTAACATTGTAGGCATTGTGCGTACAGATAGTAGATGCTTGTCAATTCTTAGACATTCTTGAAAGCGGTTAAAAAATATCCCATGGAATTGCTCTAAAGTGGAGGTAGTTTTATGATTTTAAACGAACATCAACTAAAAATATCCAGGCAAAGGCTAAAGGAACTTCGTCAGGCATTCTTGCAACTGAAAGAAAAGTACCCCAAACCAGAGGATTTCGAGTTTTACTCCTTGGGGGTACGTGAACACATAGAACAGATTGAAAAGGACATCAAGAATTTTGAATCCAAAAAATCAAAAACAGATACTCTACATTCTGAATTAGCTATGTCATTAAGTGTAGAAGAACAGTTCAAAGTCATCAAACGCGGAACCGCGGAAATTATCCCAGAAGATGAATTGATACAGAAATTTGAAAAATCTCAGAGGGAAAGGCGTCCTCTGCGGGTGAAATTGGGCATCGACCCGACTGCTCCGGACATTCATTTAGGATTTGCTGTCGTATTGCGGAAGTTGAGACAATTTCAAGACTTAGGGCATGAAGTTGCCTTAATCGTCGGCGATTTTACCGCGACAATCGGCGACCCAAGCGGCAAGTCGAAAACTCGCCCTATGCTCAGTCAAAAAGAGGTCAGAGAAAATGCCAAAACTTACGTCGAACAGTTGTACAAAATCCTCGACGAAGACAAAACCCGAGTATTCTACAACGGTGATTGGCTGTCAAAGATGAGTTTTGCTGACGTTATTCAGTTAGCATCTAAATACACTGTAGCACGCGTTTTAGAACGAGACGATTTTAGCAATCGCCTCTCCCAACAGCAACCACTTTACATGCACGAAATCTTATATCCTCTGTGCCAGGGATACGATTCCGTCGCCATCAAATCTGACATTGAAATGGGCGGCACCGACCAGAAATTTAATAATCTAGTTGGGCGTGACCTACAGCGCGAATACGGTCAAGAGCCGCAGGTTGTCATCGCTATGCCGATTTTGGTCGGAACCGACGGCGTAGAAAAGATGAGCAAATCACTCGGCAACTATATCGGAATCACAGAACCGCCGAATGAGATGTACGGCAAAGTGATGTCCATTCCCGATGAACCGATGATAGATTATTTTAAATTGGCAACCGATGTTAGTATGTCAGAGATTGAAGAGATTGAACGCGGATTGCGCGATGAAACTCTACATCCCAAAGAGGTCAAGCAACGCTTAGCGCGTGAAATAGTAACGATTTATCATAATGAGAAAGCCGCTCAAGCTGCTGAAGAAGAGTTTACGCGAGTATTCCATGACCGCGAATTGCCACAAGATATTCCCGATGTGAATGTTCCCAGCAGCTTGTTCAAAGATGGGAAAATTTGGATTGTTCGATTGCTCACTCACGTCAATTTCGCCCAAAGCAACCGGGAAGCCAGAACGTTAGTTGAGCAAGGCGCTGTTATCTTGAATGACGAAAAAATTACGGAACCTATTGACTTACCTCTTGAAAATGGTTCTATCCTGAAAGTAGGGCGACGCTTCGCGAGGCTCGTAGTATAGTAAACTTTCGTGAACCATAGTGTCGAGCCTAATAGAAACCGAGTTTTTGGGAAAAGCTCGGTTTCTGATCTTTTTCTGAATATCCACAGAAGGGATATGATTTCGATGGCAAAGGAAAAACAACCCACTGTATATTTTACGCCTGACATGTATAAAGAAATGTCTGAAATGAAATGGATTTTATCCAGGGCTTTACATGAGGAAGCCGTTAGTATAGTTCGTTCTGAAGGTAGAGAACTTATTACCATGCCAGATTACCTGCTTGCTAAGAAGAGGGTGTTGAAACGTTTGGCAGAAGAAGCCGGTGCTCTTGACTAAGGTGAAGTTTTGAAAGAATATAATTTATCAGAAAATGCAAATTTAGAAAAAGAGAGGTTACTTAACGACATTCAAAAACGCCTCGATGAATTGGATTTCGGAGCTGGGAACTGGGAGCTAGGAACTTTTGCAACGATAA
>DTYX01001150.1 GCA_012961655.1 Candidatus Poribacteria bacterium | reverse complement strand
TAAAGTAGGATGAATTCTCCGTCGATGACCCCATCGCAAACTCATCCATGTTCGTTTTGCCCACCATGACGATATGATGATTGTGCAACCTCTGCATCACAGTAGCGTCATACGGCGAGACGAAGTTGCCGAGAATCTTAGAAGCGCAAGTCGTCAGAACGCCTTTGGCACAAATTAGATCTTTGATGGCAAAGGGAATCCCCGTCAGCGGCGGCAATTCATCGCCCTTCTTAAATAACTCATCAGCCTTTGTCGCCTGTTCCATCGCAAGTTCTTCCGTCAGCGTGATGTATGCTTTAATCTTCTCTTCGACGGAGCGGATTCTATCAAAAACAGATTTTGTCAACTCCACCGAAGTAATTTCACCCTGTTTCAGTTTTTCATGAAGTTCGTGCGCGGTTAATTCGTATAATGGCATATTTTTTACTCCCTTTTTTATGTTTTTTGCATTACTAAAATATATTCATGAGGATACGCGAGGAAATCGGCATCTTTCGATTTGGTAAATCTACCCGTCTTTTTATCACGCGTCTGTGGCAAAATCTTGGAGGGAATTTCCCGCATAATCAATCGTTCAATCTGAAATCCGATATTTTGCATCTGCTCGACAAATACTTCGGCATTTTTGATGTCCACTTTCTCCAGCATAGTATCACCGATGACAATACAAGCATATCCACCTTTTTTCAACACTTGCCGCATCTCAGAAAATGTTTCAAGCATCTCAGTAAAGTAAGTTGCGACTTCACAAGCTGTTTTTGGATTTTTTTTGTTCAAATCAGCAACTATTTCCTCTGCTGTCTCACTTTGTAAATTCGCTGGTTTTTCTTCGTGGTACGCTGTGCCGATAAACCGATGTCGGAATTCAGAAAGGTCACTCGTATAGCCAAACCACAGGGCGGTCAATTGATGCAGGTCGGCATATTCGTAAGATGTCACGTAGGGAGGCGAGGTGACAATTAATTGCGCTGTATCGGATTTTGCCGGCAGATTTCGAGCATCCTCGCAGTAAGCGCTAGCAGGAACTTCCAAATAACCCGGTCCTTTCAGAAGTTGATAAAATTTCCGATTTCGTTTTGCCATCTGTTTGATTTGCCTAAGAAATATCGGTATGGGCTCTGGGATTTTCTTCTTAAAATCCCGCGTGGGCTTGGTGCTTTTCTGAGACCAGATAGAACAGTTTTTGAGAATGTTTGAAAAACCGCATAACAAAAAATTTCGGATATCGTCACTTTGAGTGTCATTTAATAACATGTAGATTTTTCCCAAATCCCGCTTAATTTCAGGTTTGAACCAATAATCAATCCTTTCATGGTTGATTCCATATTCATCAGTGCGAGAATCATCAAACAGCATGAGTTGTCCTGTATAATCCGAGTTTAAGTCATTTTCTATCTCCGCTACCACTGAATCTAAATAATTGGGTTCAATCGGAGTGATTTTCGCCATTGTAATTAGATGTGCGACTGGATTGATATCCACGCCAATCGAAGGCCTGCCGTGTATCTTTGCTTCAACTAGCGTTGTCCCTGAACCCATGAATGGGTCAATAACAAGGTCGCCAACCTCAGAATATTCAGAAATTAAACGAGCGGCTAACTGAGGTATGAATTTCGCGGGATAACGGTGATAGCTGTGAGTGATATAACCAGTCTGCGCGGTGGTTGTTCCTGCAAATGACCAGGATGGTTCGGGTTTTAATCTGGCAAAGATTGAGACAATTTCATTAGTATTCATTTTTGGCTAAAAACTTTAGTACCTCCTTGAAAAGATAAAATAGAAAGTAAAAATTACTCATTAATCAGTTGCTTTATGTCCTCAATAAATTTGTCAAACATCTTCACTTTATTGCTTTCTTCAACCTGCGTTTCACTCATTACGTAACTGCCATCAATATCAGCTTCTACAATAGCCCGTCCCTTTTTAGCCGGATATTTATATGTCAGTGTGCCATCCTCATCTGGTGTAACAAAATACACCTGGATATGTTTTGTCACTTCATCGCTTAAAAGCTTAAATTTCCAGTATCCTGTTTGCGCTATTCTTTCACGCAAAGTTACCTTACTGGAAATAATAGCAATGACCTTGTAACTCATGGGATGATAAATGATAATATCAACATCAGGCAAATGTAATCCAAATTCGCCATAATCAATCGAAAGGTTGCGCTTAACCTGTGACAATTCCTTTGATAGATTTTCTCCTCTTGTTCTTTCCAAAGTTTCACCGCGAACTATTTTTAGTCCTAAAGATTCTATTTCAGATTGAATAATATGAACGACCAACTTTTCTAAGTTTTTCCCCTTAAAAGCCCGCCAAGATTGTTCATGGTCAGGTATACGTCCCTGTTCTCTGGCTCTTCGTGCGGTGTCACTTCGGACAAAATCTTCTCGATGTTTTGCCTTTGCTTCTGATAGCAATTCTGAGATGTAACGATAAGCATTATTTTTATACTGTTTTTTCTTAGTTTCGTAAAGTTCGATTAAATCATCAATTGTCATATACACTCCATTCCTACAATACTAATGGTCTATTTTTTAGCGATATTCAAACAGTAACCGGTGACTGGGATGGAAGCCATTCATCCCCCATCCCTTCGCTCAAGGGCGGACCTTCCATTCATCCATTCATCCATTCATCCATTCAT
>DTYX01001149.1 GCA_012961655.1 Candidatus Poribacteria bacterium | reverse complement strand
TGCCGCTCGTAAACCCAGCATCGAAAATATGCGTAGTTCTCAAAGTGTTGACACACTTCCCTCTAAGTTTGATGATGTTTGGCCAATGTTTCGAGGTGGTCCGGCGCTCTTGGGCGTTGCGTCTGGCAAGCTATCCGATTCCTTGAAGCTACACTGGAAGTTCAATACGGGAGAGTCGGTCAAATCTTCGGCGGCCATAGAAGGTGGAAGTGTTTATATCGGTTCTGATAATGGCAAAGTCTACAAACTCGATTTGCCCAGTGGCCAGGAAATCTGGTCTTTTCAAACTGAAGACGCTATCGAATCTTCGCCCTGCATTTTAAAAGGTTCAGTTTTCATCGGTTCATCAGATTCATTTCTGTATGCTCTCGATGCCGGAAGCGGCAAGCTCAGATGGAAATACGAAACAGGAGAGCAAATTCTTGGCGCCGTAAATTGGTTCACTTCTCCAGATGTCGACAGTACCTGGATTTTGGTCGGAAGTTACGACAACAAATTGCACTGTGTGGATTCTGTAACCGGTAAAGCTGTCTGGACTTACGAAACGAGCAATTACATCAACGGCGCGCCCGCCATTGCAGAGGGTAAGGCGGTCTTCGGCGGTTGTGATGGACTACTTCACGTAGTTTCCATTGCTGATGGCAAAGAAATTACCGCAATCGAAGCCGGCTCTTACATCGCTGGTTCCGCTGCATTGGCAGGCAAACGCGCTTACATTGGCAATTATGATGGTCAGTTCCTTTGTGCCGATATAGCCGCGGGCGAGATTATATGGAGCTACGAAAGTACAAACTTTCCGTTTTTCTCTTCGCCGGCTGTCGGTGAGACCCGGGTTATTTTCGGTTCGCGTGATAAGCGTTTGCATTGCGTTGAGCGCGAAAATGGAAAGGCGCTCTGGACTTTTCAGACGCGAGGCAAAGTTGATAGTTCGCCAGTCATCTGCGATGATAAGGTGGTTGTAGGCTCGGATGATGGGCGATTATATGTGGTAAGGCTCTCTGATGGCGGAGAACTCTGGTCTTACGAAATAGGTGATGCGGTAACAAGTTCACCCGCCATTGCTAATGGCATGGTTATTATCGGTTCCGATGATGGTTACGTATATGCATTCGGTCCGCATCCTTAGAGTCTATCGGATCGGTGATTTGACAATTCTTTCTTCATCAGATGTAATCTGCTGAACATTTTAAACTCCTTGAAGATATTCAGAAAGGTGTGAATCTAATGGAGATTCAATGAATTGGGCTGGTGGAAGCCCGTATGAAACTAACAGAATTGATTGAAACTGCCCAACTTAAAGGACAACGGTATATTCTCGAACATCACCAATGTCCAGCGGCAGTGTTGTTGGGATACGAAGATTTTGAGAACTTGATGGAGATTATTGCGGAGCAGAATGACCGAGAGTTTCAGGAAAGTTTAAGGCAAAGCATGGCAGAGGCAAAAGCAGGAAAGGGTTACACTAAAGATGAGGAAAAGCCTTCTTTTGAACTCGTATTTACTCCCACTTTTACCCGCGACTTATTGATGTATTAAGCCGAGAACGAATTCCGCGGATAAATAAAAGGCATAAAAATGATGTCCAAGACAGTAATACTTGAACTGATAAACATAGCTAAGTGTTATGATTTTCCTGATGTAACAGAGACACATTATGTTCTGAGGGATGTGACGCTCCAAGTTACGGCAGGGGAATCCGTCGCCATCGTTGGACCATCCGGCTCGGGGAAAAGCACATTGCTGAATATTATCGGTACTTTGGACAGTCCCACTTCCGGCCGTGTGTTACTGGAGGGCGAAGATTTTTCTAAGTTTAACGACAAGGAACTGGCGACAATCCGCAACCGAGAAATTGGCTTTGTTTTCCAGTTGCATCACCTGTTACCGCAGTGTACCGTCCTGGAAAACGTGCTTGTGCCAACGTTGGTAAACGCAAATCGCTTTTCAAAAAAGGAAACTGAGACGAGAGCTCGTCGACTGCTGGAACGTGTGGGACTTGAGTGGAGATTGTCACATCGTCCTGGACAACTCTCCGGCGGCGAACGCCAGCGTGTCGCGGTAGTTCGGGCGTTAATCAATAATCCTAAACTGTTGCTTGCCGATGAGCCCACCGGTTCCTTGGATAGAGCCGCCGCGGATAATCTGGCGCAGATTCTGGTTGAACTCAACCGCGAGGAGGGCGTTACAATTATTCTGGTAACGCATTCGCTGAATTTGGCCGAACGTATGGAGCGTGTATTGGAACTCCGCGATGGTATATTAGTACCTCAAGGAGGGCGGGCATGACGACTTGGACACTGGTCAAACGCGGTCTTCGATTCTATTGGCGCACGCATCTCGGGGTTATGATGGGGGCCGCAGTTGCCGCCGCAATACTGGTCGGCGCGCTGGTAGTCGGCGATTCAGTACGACATAGTTTGAAGATATTGGCGTTGTCGCGATTGGGCGAAGTACAGCTGGCGTTGGCTCCTCAGAATCGTTATTTCCGAGCCGAACTGGCGGACGATTTGGCTGCGGCGCTGAATGCCGCAACCGCCCCAGTTCTGGTGTTGCCGGGCATAGCTGCTAACAGCGACGGCACGGCGCGCGCCAACCGCGTCCAGACGCTCGGGGTTGATGAGCGTTTCTGGGATTTGAGCGCTGGCAAAGCGACGTTAGATGGTAGTTTAAGCGATGAGGAATCCCTCCAACCCCCTTTAATACAGGAGGAGGTCTTTTTAAGCGAGCGATTGGCAATGCAACTCGATGTCCGTGCGGGCGAAGAGATTCTATTGCGGGTGGAAAAGCCAAATCTTCTGTCCCGTGACGCCCCTCTGTCTACCGACGCGGATTCCTCTGTCGCGATGCGTTTGCTTGTGAAGATGATTGTTTCCGACCTAAATTTTGGACGCTTCAGCCTTCAGGCCAATCAAGTAGCGCCCTTCAACGCTTTTGTATCGCTTCAATGGCTGCAAAAGAGGGCAGGCATTCCTGACCGCGCCAATATGCTCTTGATTGGAGATAGTTCCAAGGGCAAGTTGACGCCGGCAATCGCTGACGAAATGTTGCGGAGATATTGGCAACTCGCCGACGCTGATTTGGAGCTTCGCGAATTGCCAGAACAAGGAGTTGTTGAACTTCGCACTGGTACGGTTTTTCTCGACCCGCCAGCGGCTTTAGCGGCGGAGCGCGCTATGCCAGACGCCTTCGGAATTCTGACGTATTTCGTCAATGAATTGCGCTGCGGCGACCGCGCCACGCCGTATTCGATGGTTGCAGCGATAGATAAGTGCATGGATGATAACGGTAAGTCGGCAAATCTTATCCCGCCCGATATGGGTGATGGGGAAATCCTTATCAATGCTTGGCTCGCTGAAGACCTCCAGGCTAAACCCGGCGATACGCTCGAACTAAGATATTTTGTCTTTGGGCCTATGCGCAAGCTGGAAGAACAAACGAGCAGTTTTCGCATACGTTCCGTCTTGCCGACAGAAGGAGCGGCGGCGGACCGCGAATTGACGCCGATGTTCCCCGGCCTATCGGACGCTGAAAATTGCCGCGATTGGCAGCCGGGGATTCCCATCGACCTCGATAAAATTAGAGAGAAGGACGAGGAATATTGGGACCTTTATCGCGGCACACCCAAGGCGTTTGTCACACTCACGGCTGGACAACGCATGTGGGGCAACAGATTTGGTAATTTGACCGCCATTAGATACCCGCTTGCGAATTACGAATTATTTCAGCGCAGAGAACGCGTAGGAGAAAATGAATCTTGGAAAACCTCGCGCTTAAAAGATATTGAGGAATCTATCAAACGTGAACTCAACCCGGCTTCTATCGGGTTGTTTTTCCGACCGGTTCGCGAGCAGGCTTTAAAGGCCAGCGCTCAAGGAATAGATTTTGGACAACTGTTTTTGGGACTCAGTTTTTTTCTTATAGTGGCGGCGTTACTGCTTACGGGGCTGTTGTTTGTCTTTGGCGTCGAGCAACGCGCCGAAGAAGTCGGCACATTGCTGGCTTTGGGATTTCCGCCTAGCCGCGTGCGGCGCTTGCTTTTACTTGAGGGCGGAGCGCTTGCCATAATCGGCGGACTACTCGGAACCGGAGCCGGAGTTTGGTATACAAAGACGGTGCTTTATGCGCTGTCAACGGTCTGGCGGAATGCGATAGGCGGCGGCGCGCCGCTTCATTACTACGCTAATCCCTCGACTCTAATTGTCGGTGCAGTGGCGGGTGTAGTTTCAGCCTTGCTCGCCATCTGGTCAACTTTGCGTCGTCAGGGAAAATCTCCGGCGCGCGAGTTGCTCAACTCAGGCGCCGATACCGCATCGAGTTTGTCCATGCCCAAATTGGCAGAATCCAGGTTTGGCCTCTGGGTCGCGCTTGGCGCGGTAGTTGGAACAGTAGTGGTTTTATTATTGGTGGACGAAGACAAGGGAGCAATGACAGCCTTTTTCATATCGGGCGCGCTGCTACTTATCGGAGGGATTGGATTCAGTCAAGCGTTGTTGGCGGCGCTGGCGCGGGCAACAGCAAAGATACGGCTGAAGTTATCTAACTTAGGCTTGCGAAACTCCGCTCGGCGCATCGGTCGCAGTCTTGCCACTATCGGTCTGTTAGCGTGCGGTAGCTTTCTTATCATCGCAATCGGCGCCAATCGTCATAATCCCAATCAAGATGTTGAGCGACGTTCCTCGGGGACAGGAGGTTTCGCGCTCTTTGCGGAATCTACTCTGCCCGTTCTGCGTGACTTAAATAGCGATGAGGGACGGGAAGCATACAGCATAGATTCAGAAGACCTTGAGGGCGTTGCGGTCGTCCCAATTCGAGTTCACGATGGCGATGACGCCAGTTGCCTAAACCTGAATCGCGCGCAGACGCCGCGTCTGTTGGGAATACGACCCGAAGAGCTGCAAGCGCGGAACGCTTTCACCTTTGTTAAAACCATCCCGATTGAAGCCGGACATCCAATTGAGTACGAGCGTTCCGCTTCAGCGGGGGAAAATCCGTGGCTGTTACTCAATCGCAAGGAGAACGACAATACCGTTACCGCTATCAGCGACGAGGCTACGATTACTTGGGCGCTGGGCAAAAAAGTCGGCGATACACTGCCTTACATAGATGAGAGGGGCAATACATTTAATATTCAAATTGTCGGTACGGTGGCGAACTCGATTTTTCAAGGCGGACTTTTGATTTCAGAAGACGAATTTGTAACGCGCTTCCCATCAGAAAGCGGATACCGGATGTTTCTAATCGACGCTCCATGGGAGAATGTGGAAGTGGTTTCAAAAACGCTTTCGCGCGCGCTGCAAGATGTGGGGATGGAAATCACGCCAACAGCGCAAAGACTGGCGGAATTTAACGCCGTACAAAACACCTACCTATCGATTTTTCAACTTTTGGGAGGATTGGCGTTGCTCCTTGGCAGCGCCGGACTCGGTATAGTGGTGCTGCGCAACGTAATGGAACGCCGCAGCGAATTGGCGCTGCTGCGCGCTGTCGGATTCGAGAGACGTTCAATTCGGTGGCTGGTCCTCAGCGAACACTGCTTGCTGCTGCTCTTGGGCCTGGCATCTGGAGCGGTCGCAGGATTAGTGGCGGTATTACCGGCGCTTCGCTCACCCGGCGCAGATGTGCCTTATGTTTCGCTGACCATGACTCTTTTGGCGGTATTTTCCAGCGGCGCGCTGTGGACCTGGATTGCGACCATGTTCGCGACTCGAGGACCATTATTGGCCGCTTTGAGAAATGAATAGAGTATCGTCGGACTTCTTGTCGCTTATTATGTGATACTAACCCGAAACCCGCCGCGAGAGATGGCGGCATACATAAAAAGGTGAGGAACTTTATGAAAAGGAGAAAGATTAAAGACGGTATTTACTGGATGGGCGCTGTTGACTGGGACAGACGTTTGTTCGACGCTTTAATACCACTGCCTGATGGCACGAGTTATAACGCCTACTTGGTTCAGGGGAGCGAGAAAACCGCATTGTTAGATACTGTTGACCCGAGTATGATTGATGTCCTTCGGTCACAATTGAAGGACGTTCAGAAGATTGATTATGTCGTCGCTCACCATGCCGAACAAGACCACTCCGGAGTTATCCCCGATGTCATTGAAAGATACACGGACGCAAAGGTAATCGCCACACCCAAGGGAAAGGGAATGCTCATCGACCACCTTGGCATTTCGGAGGAAAAGCTCATCACAGTAAATGACGGGGAGATTTTGTCACTTGGAAATAAGTCTTTAGAGTTCATATATACTCCATGGGTTCACTGGCCTGAAACCATGGTGACCTATCTCCAAGAGGATAACATTTTATTCAGTTGCGATTTTTTCGGTTCACATTTAGCCACCAATGACTTATACGTTACTGATGAGGCGCGCGTATACGAGGCAGCCAAGAGATACTACGCGGAGATTATGATGCCATTCCGTATGGTCATCCGGAGAAACCTTGAGAAAATAAAAGACCACAAAATAGATTTAATTGCGCCAAGCCACGGCCCCATCTATGATAAGCCGGAATTCATCATTGACGCCTACCGTTCTTGGACCTCAGAGGCCCCAAAGAACGTCGTTGTTATCCCTTATATATCAATGCACGGGAGTACCAAGAAAATGGTGGAATATCTGGTCAGCGCGTTGACTGAAAAAGGCGTTACGGTCTATCAATTTGATTTGGCGGTGACCGATATTGGAAAATTGGCGATAAGCCTGGTCGAAGCTGCCACTATTGTTCTTGGGAC
>DTYX01001148.1 GCA_012961655.1 Candidatus Poribacteria bacterium | reverse complement strand
TGGAAGAAGGCGATAACATCATCACGATTGTAGCTCGACATACGGAATTCGGAATTCGGAATTCGGAGTTCGGAATAAAAAAAACAGAACCGAAATCCGGCTTGGAAACTGTGGTGCAACGGCGCGTTTTTCTGGAGAGAGAAAAGATGACCATTAACGTAGATGCCCCGAAGGATTTTGAGGTCGTCAATGTTCCTTACGTGACGGTGAAGGGAAGCGTCGGACAAACAGCGAAAATCGTCAAAATTCAAAAAACAACGGTGATTGGTCCTGAGATACAGCCCTATATAGCCGCTGATTATCAGACATCGCCGGTGAAAATCTTTCAACGAACGATATTGCTCCACGAAGGCGTAAATCTCATCTCGATAGAAGCCATCGACCAATTAAATAGATTGACACATATCCAGCGGCGCGTCATCTACGAAAAACCGGCCGTCATCAGGATAGATATCAATCCTCCAGCAATTACAAACATCCTGCCGCCCGATGGAGTCGCTATTGCCGATGCCAGACCAGAGATTTCCGCTATTTTGGCCGACGATGTCAAAATCGACCCTGAAACAGTAGCATTTACTTTTGATGGCAAAGAGATTGACAAGGAGAGATTGAAATTCAACGAAGAAGACGGCAGATTCAGTTACATCCCTGAAGAATCTTTTCTTGATGACGGCGAACACAATTTTACTATAAGCGTCCAGGACACTTCCGACAATTCTGCGCAAAGCACCGTGAAATTTTTCATCGACACCGAACCGTTGGAGATTGCTATCTCTGCCGAGGCAGATACAGAAGATGATTATTTTCGCCTAAGAGTTATTCTAGCGTCCAACAAACCCCTTCAATCCATCCCGCTGGCGACTATAATCCCAATCGGAATGCGAAATGCAGTTCGTAGTAGCGCAATTGATTGCGCGTTGACGAACGGCGATGAATCGCCTTACTACAAACGGAACGATTGTCTGGGTTATTCCATAAACCTCAATCGGGTAGTCCCCGATGTCGGAGATGGGAAGATGCAGCCATTCAGCTTTGAAGGTTTTTTCGACGCGACACCGTTACAAAATAGCTTTATCTTCGACGCTGCAGTCATCGATACCTTCGGTGAAAGGCACATAGTACACGGTTACTATGTACGCGGCAGTTTGTCCGAAGGTCTCGTTGTTTCATGGGGACAAATGAAAATCGAAACGGGTTTGCATCCTTCGGAAGTGACTCAAAAAAAGGAATCCGAGATAGAGATTAGCAAAGTGAACCGAATCGGTATATCGGGCATTGCCGAAGCTATCTTTCCGGTGACGATACTGAAACCTGTGCATGGCATCGTCTTGCGCAGCCAGGATGGATTAGATTTAGACCGCCTAAAGGCACAGCGTCAAAATGCAGAGGACAGGGGTTTAGAGCTAATCGATATCGTGCACGTGGTGGAAGTCGGTCAGAAAAGGGGAGAAGCGACGTTTATATTGAAGCTGCCAATCCCAAGAGAAATTCCGAAATCCGAATTCCAATTTGCTCTCTTCCATTGGGATGCGCGGCTACAGTGTTGGAAGGCGATGGACGCTATCCGCAACTTCTCTGAAGACTTGTCCTCGAACGAAGTGAAGGAATGGATTCAAGCAAAGGCGTATGAATTCGGCGCTTATGCTTTGCTAAGCGACGAAACGCCGCCGACGATTGTAAATCTCCGCCCAAAAGACCATCAGGAAGTGCCGTTAGACAGATTTTTGGTGGAAGCTGAGGTGTATGACGACGGTTCAGGCATTGACCGAGGCAGTATTGAATTGTTTATAGATGATAGGCCGGCGGAATTTACTTATGAACCTGCTCACAACCGCATTACTTACTTGCCGAGTAACTTGAAAGAAGGTCTGCATACTTTAGAATTATCCGTGCAGGATAGAGCATCAAATATTCAGACGATATCCTCCACCTTTCTTACCCGCGATATCTTCGATTTTGCCGAGGAAGTTATCGCCTACCCGAATCCTGCTAAAAATGAAGATATTGTGACCGTTCGCTTCAAGCTGACCAAAACTGCCGATGTCGCTCTGAAAATCTATAATGTCGCGGGAGAGATAATCTATACCGAAGAGAGAAAAAACGCTGTCGGTAGAAGAGAAGAATGGTTCGCGTGGGATGGCAAAAATCAGGCGAAACTTCCCGTCGCGAGCGGAGTTTACATATATATCCTCGAAGCGGAAAATAGCGCCGGGCAAAAAGCGCGCCGGAGTGGGAAGATAGCGGTTGTGAAGTAACGTGGTTTAAAAGTAAACCCGTCCTCAGAGCCGCCGATTTTCAGAGGACGCTGATTAACCTACTTCCTGGACATCGCTGATAATCAGCTTGGTCTGTTAAAATGAATAAAAACCAGCAATTTGACAAAAGCATTACGTCTAAATCCATTGTAATAGCGCTTATTTTAATACCCATCAACAGTTTCTGGATTATTCAGTTGGAGGTGGTGCGGTACACGCATCCCACGTTGATACATCCGCTCTCGAACGTCATTTTTATCGTGTTAATTCTGACGACGTTCAGCTTACTTTTGCGGAAGGTTGCGCCTAAACTTGCCCTCGAGCGCAGCGAAGGGCTGGCGTTAAGTCGTGGTGAATTGCTCTCAGTGTACGTTATGCTTTGCATCACGTCATCGTTATGTTCACATGACATGATGGAGATTCTTGTTACCATTCTGGGACATCCTTTCCGTTTCGCCACACCGGAGAACGAATGGCGCGACCTGTTCTGGCGGGAATTGCCCGAATGGCTCACGGTGAGAGGTGAGCGGGCTTTGAACGCTTATTACGAAGGACATTCATCCCTTTATATCGGTCATCATATCAAAGCCTGGCTGACGCCGGCGTTTTGGTGGATAACGTTCATCTTTATGCTGCTGTTTGTGATGTTATGCATCAATACAATTTTACGCAAGCAGTGGACGGAACGAGAGCGCCTCACGTATCCAATCATCCAACTGCCGTTGGAGATGACATCGACGCAATCTGGATTTTTCAGAAACGGTATAATGTGGATGGGATTTGGTATTGCGGCGGCAATCAGTATCATCAACTTTTTAAATTCCATTTTTCCAAACGCGCCTTATGTTCCCGTCAAGCGCCAGAGCATCAGTTATCTGTTCACTGAGAAGCCGTGGAATGCGATGGGCGGCGTCCGGCTCTCTTTTTACCCGTTCGTCATCGGCATCAGTTTTTTGATTCCGTTGGAACTACTGTTCTCATGCTGGACGTTTTACTGGTTCTATAAAATGGAGTTGGTCTTGGGCAGTGTGATGGGTTGGCGCAGTCTTTCACGTTTTCCGTATGACAACGAACAAGCCTTCGGCGCTTATGTCGGACTGTTGGGATTTGCCCTCTGGGCGGGACGTTCTCATCTGCGCCAAGTAGCCGCTTATATATTCAGTTTCTCCCGAAATTCTGGACGGGACAGAGACCGTCCACTGCGACAGGACGGGACAGAGCCCGTCCACCACATCGATGACTCGACAGAGCCGATGCCCTATCGCATGGCCGCAATCGGACTTGTCGTCGGGATGATTTTCTTTATTCTATTTTCATATAAGGCGGGCATGTCTTTGTGGGTGATTCCGCTGTTTTTTGGGATATATTTCCTGCTTGCGACAATGATAGCGCGATTGCGGGCGGAGTTGGGATTTTTGGTGCATGACCTGCACAACATCGACCCGAACATCGTGCTGACGACATCCTTCGGCACACGCAGACTAGGCGCCAGCAATCTGACTGTCTTTTCGCTCTATATGTTCTTCAACCGCGCCTATAGAGCGCATCCGATGCCGCAGGAGTTGGAAGCGTTCAAAATTGCCGAAAGGGCGAATCTCAACGCCCGGCATTTTGCCGGGATAATCATGCTCGCTACGGGAGTTGGCGCGATAGTGACCTTCTGGCTACTGTTGGATGGTTACTACCGTCACGGCGCCGAATCAGGATACTACGGGCCGTGGGCATTGGGTTTCGGACGCGGAATCTATGGGCGGCTGGAAAACTGGCTTAATTATCCACGCGGAATAGATACACCAGCGGTTGCCTTCATGGGAGGCGGACTTTTATTTACCATCGCGATGATGTTTCTGCGCACCCGATTTCTCTGGTGGCCGTTCCATCCTCTCGGATATGCCATGGCGAATAGCTGGGGCATGTATAACCTCTGGAGTTGCCTGTTCGTCGCTTGGATAATTAAGTGGTTGGTGCTGCGGCACGGCGGACTTAAATCTTATCGCCGCGCAGTGCCATTTTTCCTCGGATTGGCGCTGGGCGACTATGCCCTCGGAAATCTATGGAGTATCTTGAGTATTCTGACCAATTCAACATTGTATCAATTTTGGCCATGATTATTTTAACTATCAGTAGTCCGCAAAACTCAGCCATCGAATTTTTTGAGATAGATTGCATAAAATCTGTGCTCCTCGTACATTAATCGGGTAAAGATAAGCGAACAGCGGGCAATCACGCTTCACGTTTTCATCGCTATAAAAATTCAACATCGAAGGTAAGTAGAGGGATTATTTATGGAATATCGTACATTTGGACAAACCGGTATGAAATTAAGCGTAGTGGGCATAGGCGGACTTTTAGCCCACTACGAAGGCGTGCTCGGCAGCGAGCCGCCGGAGGAGAAACGTCGTATCTATCTGCGGGCGGGCGGCAAGATAAGGGCTTTATGTCTCATTCGGCACGACCTAACCGACCAGGACGCTTATGTGGAAAGGGGACCAGAACCGGAAGCAGACGGAGATTTGGTCGTCTACAACTATGTTTATCGCTATCAGGAGCCAGGCATCGCAAAGGCGGCGCAGACGGACAAAGGCGTCTTAATCATGAAAGCACTCGGCGGACAGTGGCTCAGTTGGGAGGATATGACAACCACCGCAAATCAGGAAACCGTTGTGAAATTAGCTGTGGCTGACCATGTGAAACGTTATTTGGATTTAATATATCCAATTGTCTCCGGCCCGTGGCACGAACTCGCTAAACCAGGGGAAACTATTCCGCGGGCCGAACAAGCGATTCAGTGGGTATTGAAAAACCCAGGCGTGAGCAGTATCCTTGTAGCAATCGCGAACGTAGCGGAATTGGAAGCGGCGGTGAAAGGAAGGTAATAACGATGCCATTCCACATAGACAAACGTGAAAAGTGAAATACATCTTCATATTTCACGCTTCACACTTTATCTACAACCACCCCGTCAACTCCGCCAACAAGCGTGTGTATTCGATGAAGTTTGGCCAAGAGATGTCAAACGGGACACCGTGGTCGCATCCGGGGATGTAGCCGCCTTCTTCCAACAACGGTGGTACAACTCGCGTAACCTCTTCTTTTATCACATCACCGCCTTTGGCGATGGCGCGCTTGTCAATGCCGCCTCTGTATGCCATTTTCTTACCATGAATTCGACGATATTCTACTAAATCATTTCCTGCGGCGACCTCTATTGGGTCACAGCAATTGATACCAGCCTCAATCCAGATAGGAATGAGTTCGCCAATATAACCGTCGGAATCCATATCGACTATGGGACATCCGCTCGCTTTAATCTCTGGCACCCAGCGATTGTAGGCGGGGAGTAGGAAGCGTCTGACCATAGCCGGCGAAATCATACTGTGCCCCTTGTAAGCCATATCTTCAGAGATACCGACGCTGTCTACCGCGACATTTTCGAGTATTGGCTCCATCGTTTTGGAGACAAAATCCGTCCAGTAATCAATCATCTCCTCTATGAATCCAGGGTCGTCAATCATCATCATGCAGAGATTCGGCAGGCCGAGCCATTCGCGCAGTTGCCAGAACGAGCCGTTGAAACGAAAAGTGACGACGTAATCCCTGTCCTTCATCGCTTTACAACGCTCTTTTAGGTCGTCGGGATGTCGCCCGGGAGTATGCGGGTTATAGCGCTTCTTCATCTCTTCCCAATCTTCGCGGCTTTCTACGGGGAATTTATGCCATTTGCGGGTCACAAAATCCCTGGCTGAACGGATGTAAGTGTAATCAAACCTATCGGAAATTTCCGTGATAGCCCCCATCCAATCTTGCACAACGTAGTGACCGTCTTTGTGCTCTAACACTTTTTCCTCAAATGTGGGCATCATCCGAAAGGAAACGTCCAAACTTAACACAGGTCCCTTGGTCCGTTCCGGTTCTATACCAAGAATGTCAAGCAAGGTCTGGAAATAGTTAGCGCCCTCGGGCAATCCCTGTTTGCGCCACGCCGCCAGGGTGGATTCCCTCGGACCGCCTGGCTGCAGAGGCACTTTGTCCGGTTTGCCAAACAGCAGTGTCTCTAAATATCTCTCTCTTGGAGTCATCATGCGTTTTTCTCCTAACTCATTTCAGATTCTAATTCATACGACTTTTTCAGTTATCGCTCTTTCATGGACTTTTCCATAAACACGCTTATACGGAGTATATTCACCCTGTTAGA
>DTYX01001147.1 GCA_012961655.1 Candidatus Poribacteria bacterium | reverse complement strand
CAGCCGCTCTTCAATAGCTGCAAAGTGTATCTGGCTGGTTTTAATCACTAACTGCTCTAATTGAGCGCGGGTAATAATAATCAAAACAGATTTGACAGTGCACTACTGCACTGTGAAAAATGAACGCTTTGTCACACTTTTTTCGACTGCAATATATCTCTGACTAATACAAAAATGTTCGATTTTACTCAGAATTTTAGTAGTTTACCAGTCAAACTAATAAGTGTAGAGGACAAATTTTCACAAGAGAAACATGGAAGATTCCTGTATTATTTTGTGTTATTTTGTCTTCTCCTGTGGTTAATTAAATCTGGTTCCTACCCCGCTTATGCCCAGAGGTTATCGAACGAAGATGATATTCTCATGTTTCGCGGTGATTGCACTCGTTCTCTTTCAGGCGTGGGTAAAGTGCCACGCCAACCGAAAGTGCTCTGGAAGTTCAAAACCGGTAGGATTTTGGAGGGCAAGCGGGAGCGTCGTGGCGTCCCGCCTGGAGTTTACTGGCAGGGGACTGGCTGGACTGGACAACCTGCGAAAGTGGGCAAGCGATACTACTTCGGCTCCGTTGATAGTCATGTTTATTGTCTTGACGCCGACACTGGCGCGCTTATTTGGAAATACAAGACAGGACATAATGTGAAAGGTTCTGTGGCAATTTCCGGTGGACGCATCTATTTCGGCTCTCGCGATAACCACCTGCATTGCATCTCCTTAGCGGATGGCAAGTTGATTTGGAAGCGTCACATCGGAAACGACATGGATTCCTCGCCGTGTGTCATTGACGATAGAATTTATATGGGCGGAGAGGATGGATATATCTATTGCTTTTCCGCACAAAATGGGGACGTTATATGGCATTTTAAAACTGACGGGAGTTGTGAATCATCTCCCAGTGTAGTTAATGGGCGCGTCTATGCCGGCGCTGCGCATGGCTGGCTTTACTGTGTTAGCCAGGAAACAGGGGAGTTAATCTGGAAGTTCCGCACCGGCGATGACACCGACTCATCGCCCGTCTATGTCAACGGTAGAATCTACGTCGGTTGTGAATCCGGACGTCTTTTCTGCCTGGAGGCTTCCTCGGGCAAACTGATTTGGTCAGGGAAATGGAATCAAGGATTCTGGGCGACGCCCGCCGTCGTCGATAATCGTGTATATATCGGTTGTAGTAACGGATATATGTATTGTCTCGATGCTGATAGCGGGAAGGTTGTTTGGAAATATAAAACCCCGGGTCGAATTTGGGGCTCCGCAGCGGTGACGGATGGCTGCGTAGTCTTCGGTGGAGGCGATGGAAAACTGTATTGCTTGCAAGCCACCGATGGGAAATTGATTTGGTTTTTTAACGCCGGCGGTTATTTCTTATCGACACCGTGCGTCGCGGGCAATCGCATCCTTATCGGCAATCACAACGGCTTTGTTTACTGTATTGGAGAAGAGACAGAACAGGTAGATGATAACCTCTTCCACCTTAGTGAAAGCGCCAAGCGACACAGAAACGGGAATTTAGAAAAAACATCTTCAATTTTTACGCTGGATTGACCTTCGTTGCCCGTAAAGGGATGGAAGAATGGATGATTGGAAGGATGTATGGGGGACTTCCGACAATTCTGCTACTTT
>DTYX01001146.1 GCA_012961655.1 Candidatus Poribacteria bacterium | reverse complement strand
GGGCTTACATTTCAACTAAAGTCTAACGTTGTAATGGTTGTCTCAACTGGTAACATTAGTGGCGAAGCTAGGAAATATGCCCAACAGGTAATGAGTACCACTAACTTAAACGTCATTCTTCTCGATTCGAGCGATCTTCAAAAGATTGCAGATAACCCCACGTATGTAATTGATGCCTTAAATCGAGAAGCGCGACGTGCTATGGAAATAAAAAAGTTAGAACTATTTTAGTGAATCTCTTAAACATCTATCTTATCCTGATTATATTTTCCTCCCAAAAGATTCGGGAGGTTCGGTAGAAATGCACCGTTGGAGGGAGGATTAAGGAGGGAAGAATGACAATGTCACCTTATGAAGTTGTACGCCGCGCTATCGAGTTTCAGGGACCTGAGCGTTTGCCTCTTCGTTTTGCAACGCTAGGTCTAAACGATACCCACGGTGTCGGCTGGAACCAGATTGGCACGGGTAATCATAGCCTGCGCGAAACTACTGACGAATGGGGTTGTCTGTGGGTGCGCTCTGAAATGGCTAACATGGGTCAGGTGAAAGGCCATCCACTGGCTGATTGGAATGCACTAGATTATTTCCGCTGGCCTGACCCCGATGACCCGGCTTTCTACGAAGGAATGGAAGAACGCTTTGCCGGTTGTGACGATAAATACGTGACCACCGGCATCTTCATGCTCCTCTTCGAGCGGATGCACGCTCTGCACGGCTTCGAAAACACTCTAGCCGATTTGTATCTGGAACGCGAGAGGATTGAAATGTTGGCCGACCGAATCGTGGAGTTTGATCTGGGCATCATCAGAAACATTTCTCAGCGATTCCCCGGCCGTATTCACGGTTTTAGTTTTACCGATGACTGGGGAACAGAACGAGAAGTTTTCATCAGTCCCAAGCTGTGGGATGAATTCTTCAAATCACGCTACAAACGTATCTTCGACGCTGCCCACGAACAGGGATGGCATGTCTGGATGCACACCTGCGGAAAAGTCAACGCCATTATAGAAAGTCTGATTGAGATTGGTTTGGACGTAATCAACCTGCAACAGCCCCGCGCTCTGGGAATCGAGGAAATCGGCCAGCAATTTCGCGGCCGCATCTGTTTTGAGTCGCTGTGCGACATTCAACACACTTTGCCTTTTAAGGGAGCGGAGGAGGTTCGAGAAGAAGCTCATCTACTGCTCGAACACTGGGCAACTCCCGATGGCGGCTTTATCCTCTCAGATTACGGGGACGGTCGGGCAATCGGTGTTGAACTGAAAAAGAAGCAGATTATGCTGGATGCCTTTTTGGCGGCAGACCCCTATGGAAACGTAAAACATAGGGCTTCTCTGCGTCTATCTTTTTTACCCAAAAAGTGTGATCGATGAAGGCAAACAATGCACCGCCTGAACGCCAGATTCTACCGCAGCTAGCGTTAAATTGCAATGTGAGGGTGTATTAGTCACAATGCTGAGGATATCAATATCTTCGTTGTCAAATAAAGCCCCCGCATCAGTATTATATCCACGCACCTCGGGAGTTTCATCAATAAAGAGACATCCTTGCTGAGAAAGAAGAACTTGAACCCCAATTTATCAAACTGAAAGAGAAAATCAAACAAAACAAACTCGACCCCGCTACTTTTTTGCGTGGGGGCATCTCTGTACATATTTAAAAATTATCTTGACATTCCGAATATAGATGTTATAATAGTTACGTTTAAAAAAACAGAAATGAAGGAGTTGCGTCATGAAATTCATC
>DTYX01001145.1 GCA_012961655.1 Candidatus Poribacteria bacterium | reverse complement strand
TTGTCCTTCCTTGCATATAGAAACCAAGTTTTTTCAAAAAACCTGGTTTCTGAACCGAATAAATACTTTTTTAAGAAAGTCTCACTGCTTTTAGCCATCGGGCTTCCAGTGCATTGTATCCAATGCCAAGAGAACAAGGAAGCGCCTCGTCTATGGATTTGCCTTCTGATAAACTGCCCAACAGTTGCCTGACCTTTTCTATGCCGAATTTGTTGACGATGAATTCTACAATCGAATAGACTTGTAGATAGGCGAGTCTGCTTTGGTCTTCTGTCAGGTGTCTGAAGCTATGCTCAAGCTGTTTTAAGGGTATTTGCCGTCTGTTTTGGATTGCACTATATAACTGCTCTCTTTGCCAACAAAGTAGCTCTTTGGATTCGTATTCCGCTAAGCCTTCATTCAGCCACGCTGGGCAACGTCCGCTGGTCAATTTATCAACGAGCAAGTGGGTATATTCATGAGCAAGGTTCTCACAGAGCAGCCCCACATATTCGCTACTTCCGTTGCGCACTTGAATTCTGATGGTATGTCCATCATAAACCCCGGCCGACCAAGGTGGCGCGTCAATGCCTACTTTAGCACATGCCTGGACATATTCACAGTTATTCGAATACACGACAACCGGCGCCTTCGCTGGATAGTATCCCAGGTCAGAACCGATTTCGCGATAGGATTTCATAAGAATTTTGTAGATGGTTGTTACAAATTCTCCTTCGGTTGCCATGCGGAATTTGACTTCAAAGGGCGCGAAGTTCAGGGTATCCAAATCGTTCCATTCCAGTGAAATCTCACCGCCCGCATCCCAGTTTCGGAGTTCCTCTCCCCGCTGCCTGTATTTTTCTCTCTGCTCTAACACGCGTTTTTTTCGCCTTTTTGCTTTGGGCAAGTTAGGGTCTATTGTTAAGGCTCGCTCAAGAGCATCAATCGCCTCGTCCCAACGCCCTTCTTTCTCATATAGCTTGCCCAAATCGGCATAAGCTGAAGCGTTATCTGATTCAAGGGAGAGTCCCTGTTTGTATTGCTCGATGGCTTCGTCATATCGCCGTTGCAGATATCTAATGGCGCCAAGTTTGAAATGTACCCAGGCGGCTTGCATCCCAAGCCTGATAACTTCGAGATATTCGCATGCAGCATCTTCCCAACGATGTTGCAACTCAAGCGTCCGAGCGTTTTGCAGATGTGTCTGTATCATCTTCCATCTCCTCCATTGGGTTGTAGCATAGGGTTTTAGGTAATTTTCAAAAATAAACTTGCGCTTTGGAGTAGCAGGATTCATCCTGCGTCAAGAAACGCCTGCCTGTGCGGACACGCAGACAGGTGATTATTGAATTTACCAGATTCAAAAGTTTAAGTTCTTTTCTTAAACTTACTTATTATCGAAAATATAAGAAAATTTCATAACCTTTAATATTGAAAACTACCTAAGTTCACTTTGCTTCGTAGTCTACGAGTTGGCTTTTATTACCAATAAAGTGGCGTCATCGTGAAGATTGCCACCGCAGAAGCTCTTTACTTTTGAGTAGATAGATTGGATGAGTTGTTGAGCATTCAAAGATAGGTTTTCTCGCACGAACTGCTCCAACCTCTCTACACCGAAGGGTTCTTCAGCAGCGTTCTCCGCTTCCGTGATACCATCGGTGTAAAGCAACAGGACATCCCCGCCTGAAAGCGAAATAGATTCGGTTTCGTAGGGGGCGCCAGGAAACATTCCCGCGATGGTTCCGCCTGCTTCAAGAATCTCTAACCGCTTTGACTGATCGCGGTACAGGATGGGTTAGTTATGCCCGGCGTTGCAGTAGGAGAAGGTCAAATTGGACACATCCAGCACGCCGTATATCAATGTGATGAACTTCTCCGGGGTAGTGTCAGAGTATACCATATCATTAACCTGAGACATTACTTTGGCGACGGGTAAACCACGCTTGACGATAGCGCGCAGATGAGCCCTGAGCCCTGACATCAGCAGAGCAGCCGCCATCCCTTTGCCGCTGATATCGGCGATTGCGATGCCGAATTTTTGCTCATCTATAGGAATGAAGTCATAGTAATCGCCCGTCACTTCCAGCGCCGGCAGGTTATGTGCCGCAATATCCAAGCCCGGAAGCTGTGGCAACTCAGGCAAAAGATGCCGCTGCACAGTTGCTGCATACATCAAATCACGCTTTAATTCATCTGGTTCTAAAACTGCCCTTTCCTGTGCTTCTTCCAAAGCGGATTTGTGGATTTGCCGTTGCTCTTTAAACCGCGCAAGCCGTCTTTGAGCCGATTCATTTTCCGGGTTAAGTTGCAATGTCCTTTCAAGTTCAGCGATGGCTAAATCAAATGCTCCGTTGAGCCCATATAGCTTTCCCAAGTCGGCGTGGGCTTGCGCATTGTCCGGCTCTAACTCAAGTCCATCTTTGAAATGCTCGATAGCTTTGGCGGTGTCTCCTTTGGCGAAGGAGATAATCCCCAGATTGAAGTGCGGGCGAGCGGATGGACTGCCCAACCGTATCGCTTCCAGGTATTCTTGGACCGCGCTATCTAAGCGTTTTTCACGCTGCAAAGCCAATCCCCGCTCAAAATGTTCCCGCGGGTTTTGTGAGTCGATAACCTCGTAGGGTTCAACAACTTCAAAACGAAAACTCACTTTCCCTGCCTTGTCGAGTGAGAACAAATCGCCGTTTACAATTTCAGTTTCGTCTATCCGCTCGCCATTGCGAAAAGTGCCGTTGATGCTTCCTAAATCTTTCAGCGTAAACTTCCCCGCTTCGTGGATAATCTCAGCGTGTTCTCTCGACACCGTTGGCTTTCGGATGACGATTTGGTTGGTTTTCAATCTGCCGATTTTAGTCATCGGTTGGGTTATTTCATAAACATCACCTTCAGTTCTCAATCGGGCAATGACACTTTCAGCCACAATGCCCTCCTCAGAGGGAATCGCCTCCTCGCTTTCAGGAGATAGCTCTTCTGCGGGCGTTTTTTCCTCGGCTTCTTGAAGGCTGACTTCCTCCCCTTCCTGTTCTTCCTCCGGGATTTCCAGGTGAGCGCTTTCGCTAATTTCGCACTCGATTTCCACACTGCGAATATCATTGTGTTTTCCATCGACAAGAATGACTTGAATCGGCTGCTGAGTTTTATAGCCATTCCGCTCTACTTCCTTTGTCAACTCAGACGCTAATTGTTCGGCAAGCCTTCGGCGCAATGAACCTCCGTATCTCTCAAACGCCTGGGTGCAAAGATACATGGTATATTTGTCAGGGACGTATTTGTCCTCTGGCAAAATTACCTCTTCTGCTCGCATCTTGCGAATAATCTCTTTGACAAACTCTTCTGCGCCTTTGCCTCTGATAGTAAAAGGTTTCTCAACGAGCAGTTCCGCTAATCGCTCAAGCATATCTGCTAAGCCTGCAAAGACTATCCTAATTATTGATTTGGGTTTCATTTCCTCCTCCATAGGTAAAACGAGTTACGAGTTACGAGTTACAAATTAACTTAAAAGCGGGAGCTCTATCCTCAACAAGTTGAGGCATCCAAAAACCCTATAC
>DTYX01001144.1 GCA_012961655.1 Candidatus Poribacteria bacterium | reverse complement strand
ACACAATATTGTATCTCAAACTAACAAGGATGTCAATAGTTTGTAGCGCAAGTTTGAAACTTGCGCTACATTCTGTTAGCAATCCGCCGGCGTTACATCTTAATCTTTTCCCATGGGAAACTAGTAATTCCCTTGCATTTACTTTTGGAGTATGCTAAAATCATTTTAAATGACATTTTGAAAGCTATATAAGGGAGAATAAAATTATAAGAGTTCATGAGAGAAATATACAAAAAAATTCCAGAATTAATCGATGCCGGTCAGATTAGCGCGTATTGTACAGTTGTTGATACCAAAGGTTCCACGCCACAGGTTCCGGGAGCAAAAATGCTGATACTTCCAGATTTTCGCAATATTGGCACATTGGGCGGTGGCTGTGTCGAAGCAGAAGCAAGGAAACAGGCGCTGGGATTGATGCAAAGCGGCAAATCCAAACTGCTGGAATTTCAATTGGATAGTGATTACGGCTGGGATGACGGTTCGATTTGTGGGGGGATTATGAAGATTTTTGTGGATATTCCCAAATCTTCAGAGACGGCTCAGTTGTTCACCCGATTGCGAGAGTTGTTGGATGCAAAAGTCCCTGTGGTGTTAGCTACTATCGTGAGCGATAATAGAATAGATGGAAATGCTCTCGGAATGAAATTATTAATCTTCGGCGATGAAAAATTTGGTGGCCTCAGTGACGAACAGCTTGAACGTGAAGTGATGCTTCAAACAGTTGAAGCTCTGGAGGAAAACGAACCTAGATTGTTTGAATTTCAAGACAATGCTGTTGCCATATTCATCGAACCGATACAGCCGTTGCACACCCTGTTAATCGCTGGCGCGGGGCACGTCGGTCAAGCGGTGGCAAAGCTGGGAAAAATGTTGGATTTTGAAGTGGTTGTGGTTGATGACCGACCAGATTTTGCATCAAGAGAACGTTTTCCCGATGCAGATAAAATTATCGTTAAGGACATCGCCCAGACGTTGCGAGAATTTCCCATTGACCCATTGACCTACATTGTGATTGTTACTCGCGGACATCAACACGATGAGGAAGCATTATACAGCGTTATTGACTCCAACGCGCGCTATATCGGTATGATAGGCAGCCGGAGAAAAGTAAAACTCATCTTTAAGGATTTAATTGAACGAGGTGTTTCCAAGAAGCGGCTCCAGCAAATTTATTCGCCCATTGGATTAGAGATTAACTCCAAAACTGTGCCTGAAATTGCGGTAAGTATAGCGGCTCAATTGGTGCAAGTCAGAAATAGTAAAGAAGGAACTGGAGTCTCTCGTAAAAGCAAGAAAGCGAGACAAAAAGCCACCTATACAAATATTCTGTCTAAAGACAAGGTGCTGGTTAGGGATTGAATATTGAACGATAGCTTCTGTCAAAAAAGGAGACTTTCCATGGCTGAAATCAACCGTAAGACAAAATCGTCGGTGAACAAAGTGAACATTTTTGATAGGACGTTGAAGATTATAGCTCGAGACCACGCTGAAGTATTCTTAAAACTCGCTTTCCCAGATGAAAAGATAGATTTGGTCGGAACGCTAGAAAATGTCGAACTATCGTTGCCCGCAGAAAGGGTTGACTTTGTCCACGAAATTGAATATAATAGCGAAGAGTATCTTTTACATATCAAATTTCAACTGCAACACAAACAAGATTTGCCCAAAAGAGTCTTTGTTTACTCGGCTGAACTAACAGACCAATTTGATAAACCTGTTATCTCATTGGCGCTCTATCTTCAGCGGCGTGAGTCACCGATTCCAGAAAACTATACTGTCTCTTTGGGAAAAGACGTGATTAATCGATTCAGCTATCCAGTTTTGAAAATCTGGGATTACGAAAAAGAAATTAGGTCTGGAGAATTAAGAGAGTTAGCACCACTGTCGCCGATGATTGTAAAGGAACCAACAGTGGAAATGCTGGAAGAGGAACAGCAGTTAATTCTACAAGAAAAAGATGATAAGAAACGCGCAAGACTATTCGCTACGGCGATAACAATAGCGTCTCGATATTTTGAAAGGGATTTTCTCTGGAAATTTTTTAGAGAGGAGATGGAACAGATGCGTGAAGTACCATTTATCTCGGATTGGCTTAAAGAAGAACGCCAAGAAGGATTGCTAGAAGGACGCCAAGAGGGTTATGCACAAGCCTGCAGAGAAGATATAATTTCACTTTTAGAGGATTTCGATTTCTGCAGAAGCCTTATAGTTTACCCGATTTCCTTAGGGCCATCAGAGAGGTACTGGAAACTGAGTAACAGAAAGAACAGTAACTTTATCTAAAGAAGTATTTACGGCTTTGTTTCATCACGCCTATTACTACAATGGCATTATCATTTTATGCTTTAGACTTAATAAGTACCAAAAGATTGTGAGAATGGAGGGACGAAAAATGAGTAGCAAAACAACGAATCATCCAGACAAAAAGAATGTGACCCAAATGCACTATGCGCGCCAGGGGATAATAACTGAAGAGATGAAATTTGTCGCTGAACAGGAGGGTCTGAAGCCTGAACTAATCAGGTCTGAAGTGGAACGCGGGAGAATGATAATCCCGGCGAACATCAATCACGCAAATTTAGAACCGATCGGAATTGGCATCGCGTCCAGGACAAAAGTAAACGCAAACATCGGAAATTCAGCAATCACATCGAATATCGAAGAAGAACTGGAAAATCGTTTAGAGATTGCAGAAAAAGAAAAAGATAGTGCAGTT
>DTYX01001143.1 GCA_012961655.1 Candidatus Poribacteria bacterium | reverse complement strand
TGAAACGCGGATAAAAAGAAAGAAAAATAATCTGTGAAAATCCGTGAAAATCAGTGGCTAAAAAGATATAGGGATTTTCCACTTTTCACACATAAGGTGATAGGAATGTGTAGAACGTAGAACGAAGGAGGTGAAACTAGTGGCAACGTTGCATCTTAAGGAAAACTCAAGGATTGCTATCATTGGCGCCGGTCCGGCGGGGACATTCTTTGCATATTTCGCGTTGAAAATGGCGAGGGCCAGCGGTATGAATGTGTTCGTTACCATCTTTGATGGGAAAGATTTTACACGCGCAGGTTCAGTTGGATGTAATATGTGCGCTGGCGTGCTGGCGGAAACGTTATTGGAAAAGTTCAATCAAGATGGGATTAACCTGCCTGATAAGCACGTACAGAGTCATATCTCCGGCTATTATATCCAAGCGGAACATCATCATTTATCTCTACAAAATCCTCATGGGAAAAAACGAATTACGACGGTTTTTCGTGGGAACGGACCGCGTTTTTACAGCCCCAACGGCATTATCAGTTTTGACGATTTCCTCCTGAAAAAATCAGAACAAGCCGGGGCAAATGTGATTACTCAACCAGTCAAAGATATTATTCTGCCGCATAAAAAATCAGATGCGGTGCGAATAATATACGGAGAAGGCGATGAGTATGAATTTGAAGCCGATTTAGTTGTTGGAGCTTTTGGCGTTAATACTGCTTTCGTCGAAAAAATCCGCGCTCTCAATTTTGGCTATAAACCGCCTAATGTTTTACGTGGTTTTCAAGCTGAAATTCTGTTGGGAAAAGAACATATTCAAAAACGTATTGGAGATAACATTATCGTCTTCCATTTAGGGCTGAAAGACATTCGTTTTGCCGCCTTCACGCCGAAATCTGAACATGTCACAGTAACTGTGATTTGCAAGACTGACGCGAAACGAGAGAGTTTATTACGAGTTCTCCAGCATCCTGCAGTACGCCGTTGGTTGCCGGAGAATTGGGAACTTCCGAGGAGATATTGTACTTGCTATCCTAAAATACCTTTGACCCCGGCAAAAAATCCCTTTACCGACAGGTTGGTCATCATTGGTGACGCCAGCGCTTCGCGCTATTTTAAAAACGGTATTGAATCCGCCTATATAACAGCAAAATTTGCCGCGGAAACAGCTTTTAAAATCGGAATTTCCGCATCAGCTTTCCGCAAAGGTTATCTAAAACAGATGCGCAAATTGATAATTCGAGATAATTTCTATGGACGATTACTTTTTGGCCTCGGTTATATGATTGAAAAAATCAACTTTTTATCCGACGCTCATATAAGATTAGCCTCACAAAGTGACGGGAATAGGTCGGTAAGATTGTTTCGAGATATTCATTGGGGAATGTATACAGGCAATATATCATATCGGCAAATCTTTTTTCTGGCTTTAAATCCTGTTTTGCAATTCAAATTGATAGCGGCTAGTGGTAATGTATTGATAGAGAGGTTCATAAAATGGATATCAAACAAGATGCGTCATTCTTGAAATCTTCCAGAAAACCAACCCGATATAGTGGCTTAGGGCCGCTTCACACTGGACAGACCGCGGTGATTATCGGTGGCGGACCAAGCGGCGTCAGTTGCGCCATTGCTCTGAAAAATCTGGCGCAGTTGCTACACCAAAATATCAACGTAATTTTGTATGAAGGAAAACAATTTCAGGGGTCTCAGCACTATAATCAGTGCGTTGGGGTACTATCGCCGCCAATTGATGATATCCTGGAAAGACAACTAAAAGTAGCTTTTCCCTGGTATCTCGTCCATCGAAAGATCGAAGGTTATGTGATGCATTCCGATACTCAGAAAATTCTGCTGACCGGCCACGACGAGCCATCCTATTCTGTCAGGCGTGTGACCTTCGATGATTACCTGCTCCAACAAGCGCGGCAGAGGGGCGTAAAAGTGGTTCAAGGTAGGGTGACCGATTTAGAATTTACCCCACATCGAGTTATAATATACAGCGATAGCGAAAATATCAGCGCGGACGTGGTCGTCGGCGCGTTCGGTTTGGATGATGGCGGGTGCAAGCTATTTGAGCGCGCCACGAGCTATAAACTGCCACGTTTTCTGGACTCAATAGTCACCAATATTAAGCCCAACGAAGAATTCCTGATGGGATTTGGCAATTACATTCATGCCTTCTTGCCGTCATTTCGCAGAATTGAATTCGGCGCGGTGACGCCGAAAGTTGACCACTTGACAATTAACATAGCAGGCGCTCGGGTAACTGCCGCTGATATGGATAAATTTTTAAACTTTCCTCCAGTGCGAGAAACTCTTCCATCTGCATTCAACCCGGAAACCACGGGATTGACCTATTTCAAAGGCAGATTTCCCATCTCCGTCGCGCGTGGATTATTCGACGATAGATATGTAGTGATAGGCGACGCCGCCGGGATGGTTCGCCCATTTAAGGGAAAAGGCGTCAATGCCGGTTGTATCACAGGCATCCGCGCTGCTGAGACCATCATGAAAGTCGGTATTTCCCAAAAGGCATTTAAAACTTATTATAGAAGTTGTAGCGATGTAACAGATGACCTCATCTACGGCAAAATGTTGAGATGGCTGACCATCAAAAGCGCAAACTATAAATTTATCGATTCAATCATTGACCTCGCCCGGCGTGATAACGTCGTGCGAACTGCTCTATTTAACTGCATTTCAGCCCACAAATCTTTCAAACAGATATACGAAGAGACCATCAATCTGACGACAATTGGAAAAGGCATTGGCGCCATCATGATGTCTTTCATTAACGGAAATCGTTTTCAGGTGAGCGAGCCGTATACATAGAAAATGTCTCTTTTCATTTTCTACGAATGATAATATTCTTGCCAATTGCCCACAATCCATTGTTATCAACATAGCAGATGCTAATTAAGTCATCTTCGACGCCGCTTCCCTCCTGTTCCCAATTTACTCCACCGTCTTTTGTCGTGAGAATCACACCGCCTGCCCCGACAATCCATCCCTCTTCAGCATTTTTGAAATATACGCTATACAGATTGTTTGATACTCCGCTGGTTTGCGTATGCCAACTGTCACCGCCGTTTTTCGAATGCAAGATGATGCCGTATTTTCCGACAATCCAGCCTTGTTGAGAATCGACAAAGTACACCGATTCTAAGTCGTAGCCTGTATTGCTGGCGCATATAAGCCAGGGCTTGCCATTATTTGTTGTGCGCAAAATCGTCCCCCATCGCCCGACTATCCAACCTAACTGAGTGTTTAGAAAATATACATTTAGCAAGTCCGGGGTGCTGTCGATGGGTTGTTCCGTCCAAACAGGTCCGCCGTCCACATTATGCAGGATAGCGCCGTAATCACCCACAGCCCAGCCTTCGCTTGATTCAAAATGAATATTATTCAATCTATAATCGACTTCAATCGGTTTCATATCGGCGTCAAAACTCCTCTGACGCGGTTTCCCGACCCTGCTTTTGACCCACGTTTGCCCGCTATCGCTGGTCGAAAGCCAGGTTGCATCTTGTTCCATTATCCAACCGAGTTCCTCAGAGATGAAATGAATACCGATGATGGTCTTGTTGTCGCCGGTTGTCTGCTTTAACCAGGTTGAACCGCCATCGTTGGTGTGCAGAAGCATCCCATTTTTTCCGGTAATCCAACCGTTCTGCGCATCGAGAAAATAAATTTCGGTCATATCCACATTATCAAACTGTTGAACTTTTTCCCAGAGAATTTCTACCGGCGGAATAGAAGGAGGAACTTCTGCTACGGTGGGTTTCTGCGGCACTTCGATGGTAACTTCTGGGATTGTATATTTTATCACAACGCCGCCGTCTCCAACGGCGATGAGGCTATCGCTGCCGACGTAGATGTCGTTGAGGTTTTTTTCTGTTCCGCTATCCTTTGCAATCCATTTTCTCCCGCCGTCCAAGGTAATCAGCATCATACCTTTGTCGCCTACCGCCATTCCGACATCGGTGTTGACGAAGAAGATTTTATTCAGGTTGGCTTCGGTGAAAGTAGCTTGTTCATGCCAGTTTTTCCCGCCATCCTCCGTATGCAAGATGACACCCCACTGTCCCGATATCCAACCGTGTTGGGAATCGACGAAATGCACAGAATACAGTTCGTTATAGGTATTACCTTGTTGATGTTCCCACGTCATACCGCCGTTTTGAGTATGCAGGATAATCCCCGGCCAGCCGACCGCCCAACCTTCGTTTTGGTCTATAAAATACAACGCCCTCAGCGATTCCCAGATAAAGCCACGCTGTTGCGTCCAATGTTTTCCCCCATCTCTGGTGTAAAAAATCCCTCCGAGTTCGCCAATCGCCCAACCGATGTTGCTATTTAAAAATTGCACGTCATGCAGGCCATACCAGTCGTTGCTTTTCTGAAGCGTCCAGGTTTCGCCGCCATCTTCCGTATGGAGGATATTGCCTCTATCGCCCACAGCCCAGGCTTTCTGACCATCGAACGAATCCAACGCATTCAATCCGCCTTCGACGCCCGACCTCTGTTCCCGCCATGTTTTACCGCTGTCTTCAGTCCGAATAATCATGCCTCGCTTGCCCACAGCCCAGCCTTTGCCTTCTGGCGTGAGAACAATTGATTGAAGCGGGTTGCTGGGAGTTGTGCCGCTTTGAAGCATCCATTGTCTTCCGCCATCAGTTGTCGAAAGAATCGTGCCGTATCTTCCGACAACCCAGACATGCTTTTCATCCAGCGCGTGTACGCCAGTGAGGTCGTTCTTTGTGTCGCTGTCCTGTAACACCCAATTTTTCCCACCATTGGTTGTATGGGTGATATATCCTCCGTCGGCGACAACCCAACCAATATTTTTACTCGCAAAATGCACTCCGTTAATATTGATGTGTATATCTGGTATTTGGCTATCTTGCAGAGTCCAGGTTTCTCCGCCATCGTCTGTATGCAGGATTGTGATGCCTGTTCCGACCGCCCATCCGATGGATTTGTTTTTACCTTTGAAAAACTGCAATTTTCTTAGACCATGCGCTGTTTGAGGAGGGATGATGTTCCAGTTGGCTCCGCCATCAGTTGTAGACAAAATAACACCATATTCCACGCCAATCCAACCTTCTTGGGAGTTGATAAAATAGACATCATTCAACGTTTCGCCCATCTGAGAATTTTGCGCGTCCCAATTTTCCCCGCCATCGCTGGTATAGCGGATGATGCCGCCCTCCCCAACAACCCAACCGCGATTTGCATCCACAAAATGCAATCCCAACAAGGCGTTTCCAGCAATAGTCATCCCTCGCCAATGGTCGCCGCCATCTATTGTGAACAATACTGTCCCCGAAGCGCCGACAACCCAGCCATGGTTTTTACCTAAAAATTGCACGGCATATAAATCGACTATAACGCCGCCTTCTTGTTGCGTCCAGCTTCTTCCGCCGTCGGCAGTATGTAGAATAAATCCCTTTTCGCCAACAATCCAACCATTCTTAGCATCGGCAAAGCTGACATCCGTGAAATTCGTATCCCACTCACCTTTGCGCAGAAATTCCTTCTTCACTCGACAGCCTGTTATCATCAAGACAACTGCGATTGCAATAAATAGCAGTGGGAATCTTTTTGACATTGTTTTCACTCCAATTGGTTCAGAAACCAAGTTTTTAAAGAAAAACTTGGTTTCTACGTATTCAAAAAGTATTGAAAAACTTAATTATTCATGGTAAAATAGAACGAATTTTAAGTGGTTTTTATTACACAAATCCTAAATTACGAATAGAAACTGCTATAGAACTGTATCGCAATAATCTGGTGTCCTTAGTACTACTTTGTTAATTAGCTCCTCCTGTGGTATGTTAAGGAATTAATCGATGGCAACATATTCTTAATCGAGTGCTTTTTCAAACGAGATAGTCGTTATTCTGTAAACAAGCATTTTGTACAGAAACTTCCGGAGTTATAACTTGTCAAGTTAAAGTTGCATAGTACAAATTTCCCATGAAAAGATTCGTTGTAGAGGCGTGCCTCCGTGCTTTTGTTTCACGCACCCTGTGGGG
>DTYX01001142.1 GCA_012961655.1 Candidatus Poribacteria bacterium | reverse complement strand
TCTACTAATAACAGCTTGTGGTGGGCCAATGAAAGAAGGCAAAAAATATTTCGAAATGCCGATGGGTTGCAAGCGGAACAAAACGAATCGTGGGATAAAGCTGCTGCAGAATATGAAAAGGTGTTAAGTTTCATCCCCGACTACAAGGATGCACGCGAACGTTTAGCGAACGTCAAATCGGCTGATGCTCTTGAAACTTATCAACAAGGGCTGAAGTTCCAGGAAAATAAAAATTGGGATGCAGCTTTAGAAGCATTTCAGAAATGCTTGGAACTTGTGGATAATTATAAGGATTCCGAAAAGAGAATTCGCGATGTCAAGGAATCTGCAGCGAAAGAACACTACCAATTAGGATTATCGTTTGAATCTGCCGGACGATGGTCTGAGGCACTACAGGAATACCAGCGTGTGGAACAATACATCCCCAACTATGAAGACATTTCCGAACATCTCGGGGTTGTACATCAAGTGCTTGCCAGTCAACGTTATAATGAGGGGCTAACCTATGAAGAAGCACAAGATTGGCGTGCCGCATTAAACAACTACAAGCAAGCTCAAAGCCATGTTCCGGGCTATGAAGATGTCGATGAACGAATTAGGCAAGTCTCATATAAGATAGCTGAAGAGTTAGTCCAGGAAGGCGATTCTTATGTGGTTGAGGCTGAATCTGGCAATCGACGAACTCTTGGAGAGCGAGCTCTTGACCGATACGAAGAGGCAAAACATTATGCTCCAAATTATCCAGACATACAAAAGAAAATCAATCAAGCTCGTGATTTGACAATTACCCGGATAGCTATTCAACCTCTTAAGGGCAATAGCGATATAAGCTCCCAGATTACTCAGGGTATAATAAATTACCTTGTAAAAACGAGAAATCCCCATATTCGGGTAGTAGAAAGGGCACAATTGAATGCGCTTCTGAGTGAAATAGGGTTGGGTGCGACAGGAATAATCGATTCAGCAACAATTAGCGCAGCTGGTAAGATAAAGGGCGTCGATGTGCTGACTTTCGGTGAAATCATGGAATACTCATACACCCCCAAAAGGGACTATGAGACAAGAGAAGAAACGAAGTTTGACCCAAAGCGTCCTGAAGGGCAACGGCGTTATAAAGTATCCTATAAGTATTATACCGAAGAAAGAAAAGCTTATATTAAAGCAAGTGTAAGGCTTATTAACGCCGAAACTGCTGAAATTGAGTGGTCGGACATTATAGAAGCGACAGTGTCTGACAAAGCTTCATGGAGAGAAGGAAATGAAAGCCGAGTGCGTCTCAAAAGTGCTGATACTTTGAGAGCCGAGGTTATATCCGATGTTGTTCGCCGATTCTCCAGTGAAATATTGAGACGCTATCGTTAATAAGGAGATCAGCAATGCATACGAAACTCAGTAATGTTTGTTTACTCTTATTCTGTCTTGTTCCTATCTACGGCGCCCTATTGGGATGCTCATTTGAACCTGGAACAGTGGAAGGGCATGTTACATCCAAAAGCGGAGGGGATGTTAGCGGCATTGAAATATTTCTCATGGATAGCAACGATGAACTCGAAGCTTCAACTAATACGGATACTAAAGGATATTATAGGATGATGGATGTTTCTTCTGGCGAATATAACATGCTGGCTTCACGTAACAACAGATTTTATTACGACGCTATGATTACAGTAAAGGCAGGTGAGACAACAGTCATCGATTTTAGCATTCCGTAACTTTTTCACACATTATCTTGGGCAGGGCAACTGTTGCTCCGCCCTTTCAGTATCTATTTTTTTATACTAACCCGAAACACCTCACACCATGATAATCACAGAATATCATCTACGAAATTCTTGAAAAATACGCTTTACTTCTGTGTGACGAGAGTCGCGGCGATAACCAAGCGCTACACATACCCATGTATCGATGAAAACTGGTTAACGAACTGAAATGTTATTCTTCATCATCATAAAGCTTCCGTTTAATCTCCTTAGCGGAAATTTCCTCTCCAGATAATCTTGACATCAAAAGATGTGAATGCTACAATCTCATAAATAAGAAATTTAACAGAGAGTAATAAAGAGAATGATGAGATATCATAGGAATAGTTCTTCGCGACAATTATACAAAAATTTTACGAGGAGGTAATTAATGAAAAAATCAGCAGTGTTAATTATCCTTGGGTTATTATATTTTACTTCGACATTAGGGTGGGGTCAAACGCCCGGATGGTCAACCGTCAAGATGGGAGATGAAGTCATCGAAATCTTCCGTGATGAATACGGCGTGCCCCACGTTTACGCGAAAAGCTTCAAAGGCATATACTTTGGGCAAGGATATGTTTGCGCCCAAGACAGACTATTTCAATTGGAGATGTATCGTCGCGATGCAAAGGGCACAATGGCTGAGATTCGTGGGGAAAGCGCTCTCAGACATGACGAAAATCGACGGCGGCGAGGTTATTCCGAAGCGGAGAGATGGGAAATTTTCGCTAACATCGACGAGGAGACGCGCACCGCGTTGGTCGGATTACGCGATGGCATCAATCAGTATATGCGCGAGGCTATCGAAGCCGACAAACTGCCCGTTAAATTCAAAGAGTTGGGAATCACGCCAGAACCTTGGTCGGCGACGGATTCTCTGGCTATCTCGGAGATGATGACGTCCCGCTTCGGCTCTGGGGGTACGGATGAATTTCGCTTCAAAGGTGTTTTAGACCAACTTGTCGAAACTTATGGCGAAACCGAAGGGTGGGAGATGTTTGAAGATTTAGTTCCGCTCAATGACCATGACGCCCCCACGACGGCTCCTAAAGAGGATGTCTCGGAACAATTTTTCCATTTCAATCCGTTTAACTCAGGAAATACATGGAAGGTTGGAAGGATGGAGGGAATGGAAGGAACGGAAGAAAAGAGGGGAGCGCAAATGCTTGTCAAGGCAGACCATAGTGTGTTGGAAGAGATGATTGACGATTGG
>DTYX01001141.1 GCA_012961655.1 Candidatus Poribacteria bacterium | reverse complement strand
TTTTGCTCAAAAACACTTGCTCTGGAATGCTTACGGCTCTTATCCTCAGATACTCCGGCCAAAGATACCCCGGAGGAACCTTCCCTGGTATGAACAAACCGAAGTCAAAATCCACAGGAATCTCTTCTTTCGGCCCGACTTCGTAGAAGAACTGCGTTTGGCAGCCCCATTGGCCGCCCCCTTCTTTTCTTCTCTCAGCTCTTATGTCTATCCCAATATACTGTGTCTTTGAGCCGAAGTTAAAAAGCTTCGCTTTGATAGATTTGACATCTCCCTTTGGACTTCCTTCAATATGAAAATCTTGCAGGATTGTGGTCCTCTCCAACTCATCTAAGGCTTTGTGAATATCAAACTTGCTCTCCTCAAGGTTATCCGCTTCAACTTCAGCGGGGATGTCGTAGTACTTTACCTTCCTTTCAAGAACTTCACCCTGAACCGATTCGGAGACTCTTACTGTCACGACGTATCTTAGCGGACCCGTGTAATTCCTATAATCGGATGAGGTTATTCCATACATGGGGACGACATAGTTTATCTCCTTCCCCTCCCTGGGTTTAACTTCTACATCAGTACCGAAACTCATTTGCATCTCCGTTGGGATATCGGGTTTTGAGACGACATCGATATAAGGCTTTTTGGTTTCTTCTGAATTGTTAGCCAAAATTAGCTTTATGCCAGCGCCATCCACAGGCTCATCCCATGTTATATCTATCCCTATGGTATCGCTAAACTCCTCTGCGCTTATCTTTCTCAGTCCTCCGAAGAGAATGTTTTTTACCTCCAAACCTTTCTTCATTTTCGTTTGCCTCCTTTTGGGAATTCGGAATGCGGAATTAAGGATTTCCAACCTTCCATCCTTCCACCCATCCCTTCCTTCCCTTTCCTTCCATTCATCCACTCACTCAGACGCGCCCTTTGCCTTTTCTTGCCCCTTTTTCCTTCCGCCATTCAACCATACATCGGCATTCCGAGCGAAATTCCATAGATGTGAGTTGGTTGCGAGGATTCTTCTTCAAGTCCTAACCTCTCGAAAATTCCCACCGACTGGTAGAAAAAGACCAATTCCCCTTCTCTAAGCCTCACTCTTGTTTCTATCATCCCCCAAAGTTCAGATGGCGCTTCCTTTTTGGGAAGAAGTTTGAGCAGCGTCTGAGCTTGCCTGTACCTCTCAAGCTCTTCCCTACAAGCTTTACAACTTTTAAGGTGGTTTCTGAAATCCTCTATCTGCTTTTCTGAAAGTTCGTCGTCTATGAAATCAGAAAAAAGTTCTCTATATTCTTCACACTTCATTTTTTCATCCTTTTGCCTCAAGATAGTACTGTAAAATGCTTGCCCCCAAAGGAATTGCGAAAAACCTTTCTTTTCCTTCCTTTCCTTCCATCCTTCCATTCCCCTGTAGAAGATATCTTATGCGCTCTGGGTATTATATGGCTTTTTCATTCCTTAGTTGACAGTACTCTCAAGATATTTTGAGATAATTTTTTTAAATTCAACCCTCGCCCGATGCGCTTTCATCTTAGCGGCATCCACACTGCAATCTAAAATCTCGGCTATTTCTTTGTAAGGCAATCCTTCAATCTCCCTCAGCGTGAGGATTAACCTGTTATCCGACGAAAGCATCTTGAAAGCCCTCTCAATCTTTTCCCTCAGTTCCTTCTCCGTGAGCAGAAGCAGGGGGTTTTCGTCTGATGGGAGCTCTTTGAAGTTCTCAACCGGCTCTTCGGCAAGGGGGATTCTCCCACGCCTTTTCAGAAAATCGTAGCAGAGATTGACGGTTATCTTGTAGACCCACGTCCGAATCGAGCTTTCCATCTTGAAGTTCTTCAGATTAATCCAGATTTTGACGAACACTTCCTGGGTTATATCTTCGGCATCTTGATGATTTGAAAGAACCCGAAACGCTACGTTATAGACATCATCTTTGAGAAGGTAGAAGAGTTTCTCGAACGATGAGATATCGCCGTTTCTGCACTGTTCCACCAAGCTTCGGTTTATTCCCCTTGCCATACTTCAGCCTCTTTCGATTAGTTTCACTATATTAGACCACAAAATTGGAATTTGGTAACGATGAAATGACAGAAAAAAGTTCTGGTGTATATTCGCATTTTGTGATATCATAAAATATATCAAACTTGTCACACAGTTGTAGTCAAAATTTCCTGGATTTTGATTTTTGAGTGAGGAGGAGTTATCTGATGAATTCGTTCACCGATTTGCGGGAAAAATGTATCTTGTATTTAAAAGATAAGTCAATCCACCAGATTATTCTTGCATTCACTATCGGTGTCGCTTTGTTTGAGCTAGGCGCAATTATACTCATAAATCGTTTTAATAATAATGAGTCTAAAGCATATGCCTTATGCGAAAAAAATTTCAATAATCAACAATATGCCACTGCAGTAAAATACTTGAAAGGGTTTGTGAAGAAATTCCCAGAAAGTGAAAAAGTCATGGATGCAATGTATTCACTCGCTATCTCTCATCAAAATCGTGAGGATTTTTCCGCTGAGTCGAAGGTTTGGCAACAAATCATCAAATATAATAACCCAATCGACCCAAAGTTGGTTCAAGAAGCATATTACCGTTTGGGTATCTGTCAAGAAAAACTGGGCAATATTAATTTTGCTCTTAAAAGTTATGAAACTGCCAGCAAAGATGGGCCGAACATATCTATAATGAGCAACGCACTACTTAATGTGGGTCGTTTGTATGAAAAACAGAACTTGGATTCTAAGGCGACGCTTGTATATCGGCTAGTTATGCAAAAATTTCCCAAGGAAAAATCAGCTCAAGAAGCGGCTAATAAACTGGGTAATTTGAATTTGAAGCATCTGTTGTCAGAATATCAAACCGCTTATCGGGTGAAAAAAGGGGATAATCTCACTTCCATAGCAAAACGTTTTGACACAACGATAGCTGCGATTATGAAAGCTAATGAATTGAGCGATACCTCTATTAAAATCGGCATGAAATTAAAAGTGCCAAAGGTACGATTTAGCATAGATGTCGGCATAGAAGATAAACTCGTATATCTTATATATAATGGTTACATTGTTAAGCAGTATCGTATAGCGACTGGCGCTCTCGATACACCGACGCCAACAGGGGATTTTTCAATCATCAACAAAGAAAAAAATCCGGTTTGGTATTCTCCTGATGGACCAATTCCACCTGATGACCCCAGAAATCAACTCGGCACGCGTTGGATGGGAATTGAGAATGAAGAGACTCGAAAACGCGGACTTGGAATTCACGGAACCATCGCCCCCGAGACCATCGGACAGGACGTTAGCGATGGATGTATCCGACTTCGCAACGAGGATGTGGAAGAACTCTTCGATTTGATCTCTATCGGAAATACTGTTCGTATTGCAGCGCGTTTAGAGCCTAGCCCGTGGTATAGTTGGGTGGATGAGATTGAGAATGAGGATAACAACACAATTAGTAAGAATAGGCAGAGGCTCACCTCTCAGAAACATTAAATTATGCTCATCAAATTTTCAATAAAATCACCCATCGGTTATATCACTTTAAACCGTCCGGAATCTCTGAATGCCCTAAACCGTCAATTGAAGGCAGAGTTGAATAATGCCCTTGACGAAATTGTTCTGAATGATAATATTCGCGTTGTTATCATCACAGGAGAGGGCAGAGCGTTCTGCGCGGGCAGTGATATAAAAGAGCTGTATCAAGCGGAACCTCCCGAAGCAGAAGAACTAATGCGAGAGACAAAGAATCTGTGCTGTAAGGTCGAACAGATTCCGAAGATTACAATCGCGGCTATCAATGGCTATGCTCTAGGAGGAGGATTTGGCTTGGCGCTTGCCAGCGATTTAAAAGTTGCCAGTGAGACAGCGATGCTCGGATTTCCTGAAATCAGATTGGGCTGGAACGCGCCCTTCGGCATGGCAAAGTTTGCCCGTGCTGTTGGCATAGCAAAAGCGAAGGAACTATTTCTGACCGGGCGATTAATTGATGCTCATGAAGCTCAACAACTCGGATTGGTCAATCAGGTCGTGTCTTCTGATGGTGTTATGGAAGCTGCGGGAAAACTCGCCGTACAAATTGTGGAAAATTCACCAACTGCATCACAGATGATTAAAAAGATTCTCAATAGCGCAGATAAATCATTGCCCGATGAAGAGAATGAAATGCGAGCCTTTATTAACTGTTTTGCCACGGGAGAAGCGCGACAGAGCATCAAGGAATTTGTGGAAAAGTAGGTCGAGTTTCCAAACTCGACAATTAACGTCGAGATATGAATCTCGACCTACATATTATACAGGAGGCATAATATGGATGTTATCGAATTGACTACGGATTTGATTAGTTATAATTCCATCAGCGCAAGCAGCAATATCAAGATAGCAGACTTTTTGACGGAAAAATTAAGGGGATTAAATTTTGAAATCGAAAGGATAGAATACAAAGATGAAAACAATGTTCAGAAGGTTAATCTCATAGCGAAAAAGGGGCGTGGGAGCGGCGGTATTACTTTATTGGGTCACATGGATACAGTTCCCGCGGAGGGGTGGGATTACGACCCGTTTTCCGCCTTTATCGAAGACGGTAAATTATACGGCCGCGGTAGTTCCGATATGAAAGGCGCCATAGCTTGTATGCTCTGCGCAGTAGGGCAATTTCGAGATTCTGAGTTTACACATCCTTGTTATATCTTTTTAACCTCCGATGAAGAGATTGGCTGCTGCGGCGCCAGAGCAATCGCGGAAAAATCTCAAATGTTTCATCAGAGCCATCCTCGCTACGGTGTTATTGGTGAGCCAACGTCATTGAGAGTTATCAATTCCCACAAGGGCGCCGTGCTATTTATCGCCACCGCCGAAGGTAAAGCGGCGCATAGTAGCACAGGTAAGGGCGTCAATGCTAATCTCAAAATGATTCCGTTTTTGTCTGAGATGCGAAATATTTATGAAATGCTCACCACCAATGAAGAATATTTTAACCACGATTTCGACCCACCGTTTTCTGATTGGAATATTGGCATCAACGACGGCGACACCCCGCCCAATGTCACAGCGCCGTGGAGTAAATGCACTGTCAATTTTCGTCCCATGCCTGGCCACGACACCGATGCCTTCATTGCCAAAGTTCAAGAGTTAGCTAAACAGCACGATGTCCAGGTCGAAGTCCGCCGCTTTGGCGAGCCGTTGTTGACTCCCTTAGATTCCCCAGTTGTGCAAACGGCTTTGGAACTCACAGGCGGGGAAAAAGCCGGAACTGTACCGTATGGGACCGACGCGTTGGCGCTCGGTTCTTACATGGAGTTAATCCTCATAGGGCCAGGTGATATCACACAATCACACACGGTCGGGGAATGGGTTGATATTGACCAGCTGTACAAGGCAATTGACATATACAGCAAGTTCATCAAGAAATTTTGCGTTGATGAGTAGAGCATGAAGCTCTACCCAGAAGTATATCGGTGTCGGGATGGATGCGCTGAAAGCGGCGGTGGACGCTATCTAACATTACCAGCGGCGTGACGGAGGAGAATAGATGGAATTTGAATGGGACGAAAATAAAAATCAAGAGAATATCAAAAAGCGCGGTATCAGTTTTGAAGAAGCGACAGCCATTTTTGACAGACCTATGTGGACTCGGATTGACGACCGCCATGATTACGGAGAGGTCCGGGAAGCGAGTATTGGCGATATTGGTAACTTCGTTATTGTGGTTGTCGCACATACAGAAAGAAACAATAAGACACGCATTATATCAGCTCGAAAAGCTACACCAAAAGGTACTGTCAAATTAAAAACAGCTTAAACCTTTCAGGGTTCATGGGGGATGGAAGGGAAGGAAGGGGGGGAAAGGAAGGAAGGTTGTTTCATTCCTGAATTTTCCTACGGTAAGACGAAGTCGTCCGTTGTTTCTTGCATTTTAACGATTTGCGTTTGACAGTACCCACCAAAAGAGAGGGGGAGGTATTATGAATATCTCGCAACAACGACTTAAAGAGATTGCACAAATTCCTGATGAAAAGATTGACACTTCTGACATTCCTGAACTCGGTGACGATTTCTGGAAGGATGCAAAACTTATCATTCCCGAATCAAAGAAACTGATTCATCTTTGTATCGAAAAGACTAATAAATGAGGGAAAAGGAGCATAGTTTGAAAACAGTAAAAGTGTTCAATCCCAGGGAAATTGACCTGACCAAGCACGTCCTCGAATTGATTCGGCGAACATCGACAGATTTGCCCGCTGATGTCGTTTCTGCACTTGAACAGGCGCATAAGCGTGAAAAACCGAAATCTGCAGCCGAGCGGACGTTAGCTTTCATTCTGGAAAATATCAAACTCGCAAAGGCGAATTCGACACCGATTTGCCAGGATACAGGCACGGTAATTTATCATGTCTATATGCCCTTCGGTTATTCGATGTTGGACATTACCGCGCAAATTCATGAGGCGACAGTGAAGGCGACTGAGCTTGCCTATTTGCGACCAAACACCGTCGATTCGATTACGGGACAAAACAGCGGCAACAACATTGGAATCGGCTCACCTACAATCGAGTTTCATGAATGGGAAGATGAAACTGTCCTTCAGAGTTCGTTACTTCGTAACTCACTGCGTATCGACCTGATGCTCAAAGGCGGCGGCTGCGAAAACGTCGGAGCGCAATATAGTTTGCCAAATTCCGAGTTGAAAGCCAACCGCGATTTGGAAGGTGTAAAAAAAGTTGTTCTGGATGCGATTTATCAAGCCCAAGGACGCGGCTGCGCACCGGGAATCATCGGCGTCGGCATCGGCGGCGACCGCGGCACATCTATGTTACTGGCGAAAAAACAGTTGTTCCGTAAACTCGATGACCCCAATCCCATCCCAGAACTTGCTGATGCCGAAGAGGAATTGCTTCAAAAAGCGAATACGCTGAAAATTGGTCCGATGGGTTTCGGCGGCATGACAACCGTTTTAGGAATACAGATGGGAGCCATGCATCGCATTCCGGCGTCCTATTTTATATCGATTGCCTATATGTGCTGGGCTGACCGGCGCGGCAGCTTATTTTATCGAGATGGTAGGATTTCTTTTGATGCCTAATTTTTAGGTCTAATATTGGGGTTCATATAGGCGTAATCGTAAAACGTAATACGTAAAAGATTACACTTTACGTTTTATGAACCAAAAGTTATAAGTGACAATTTCACCTATTTTCCCAGATGAGCCAATACTGGTTTAGCTTGCTTTTTCGCATGTAACCAGTGGTGCGTATTGCGTATTGTGTAAGATAGACATTGGCTTAACAGAGAGGCGGACTATGATTAGATTAAACATACCAATGACTGACGAACAGATTATGAACTTGAAAGTCGGCGATGTCGTTGGACTCAACGGCGTCATCCTGACCGCAAGAGACCAGGCTCACAAATATTTCATCGAAACATTCATCGACAGTGAAAAAATCCCAGAATCAGAAGCGGAATTGCATCAAACGCTTTGCGAAATTTTACGCGGAGGTGTTATCTATCACTGCGGACCGATAGTGAAAACAATTGACGATAGATGGGAATTCGTCGCCGCCGGTCCGACCACAAGCATCCGCGAAGAACCATATCAGGATAGGGTTATCGAATATTTTGGACTCAAAGCGGTAATCGGCAAAGGCGGTATGGGCGCGCGTACGTTGGCGGCATGCCAAAAACACCGCGCCGTTTATTTACATGCCGTCGGCGGCGCAGCTAGCCTCATTGCGCAATCCGTCAAAGAGGTCGAAGATGTCTATAAACTGGAATTTGGTGTCCCTGAAGCGATGTGGAAGATTCGAGTGGAAAATTTTCCCGCAACAGTAACAATTGATGCTCACGGCAATTCTTTACATCAAAAAATTCAAGAGGAATCTCGGAAGATTCTTGAAGCTTATTTGTAGCTGTGGTATAATCGTTAAATAGCTATCTCACCCCTTTTGAATCACCATGAAAACCGCTTTAGTATATTATACAAGGTGAATTGCCATGAAAAAAGTTTTAGTCATAGATGATGAAGAGAAGGTTTGCTGGGCTTTGGAGCAATTTCTTAAAGATGAAGGCTACAAGCCAATTATTGCCAATAACGCCGAGGAAGGTCTAAGAAAAGTAGAAACAGAACAACCGAACATCGTTATTTTAGATGTCAGATTGCCGGGCATGGATGGTCTGGAAGCGTTGAAAAAGATTAAATCGCTGAACCCAAGCATCCACGTAATCATCATAACTGCGTTCGACTTTTTTGAAACAACGATAAAAGCGATGCAATTGGATGCTTTTGACTTCGTGGCGAAGCCTCCCGATTTAGATGAAATAAAGGAAATCATAGATAGAGCGATAAAAGCGCAAGAGTTGAGCAAAGCATTGAGTCCGCCCGAAATCGAACCGGCGGAAAAATACCAGCTCGATAAACTGGTCGGCAAGAGCGGTCAGATGCAGGAGATTTATAAACTAATTGGCGCGATTACCACAAATAACGTAACCGTGCTCATTGAGGGTGAGAATGGGACGGGAAAAGAGTTAGTGGCGAAGGCGATTCATTACAACAGCCCACGCAAAGATAAACCATTCGTGCCCATCAACTGCGGCGCTTTACCTGATTCTCTTTTGGAGAGCGAATTGTTCGGATACGAAAAGGGCGCTTTCACCGGCGCGGACGGTCCTAAGAAAGGCCGATTTGAACTGGCGGACGGCGGAACACTATTCTTAGATGAAGTTAGCACCATGTCGTCAGCCCTGCAAGTCAAATTGCTGCGGGTTTTAGAGGAGCAGGAGTTTGAACCTCTCGGCGGGACGGAAACAGTTAAAGTGGATGTGCGCATCATCGCCGCGACGAATGAAAATCTAGAATCGCTGGTTCAATCAGGAGCGTTTAGAGAAGACTTGTACTACCGCCTTAAAGTCATATCATTTAACCTGCCGCCTTTGCGGGAAAGACCAGCAGACATTCCACTACTGGTCAATCATTTCTTAGCCGCGGCAAATATCGAGTTGGGTAGACAGTTGAAGGGATTGGATAGTAAAGCGATGGAATTGCTGTTAAAATACGATTGGCCTGGGAATGTCCGACAATTAGAGAATGCGATAAAAGTCGCCGCTGTACTCTCCCGTTCTGATGTCATCTTACTTGAACATCTACCGCCCGAAATCATAGCTGGTCCGCGCAAAGCGGAACGCGAAGCGTCCGCCCTCGAATCTGCATTGGAGAACATCCTGAAAGCGAAAGTGAAACAAGCTATCAATCAAGATAGCAATAACCTTTACGATGACATCCTGAGTATGGTCGATAAATCTTTGGTAAATCTCGTTTTGCAGGAACTCAATGATAATCAAGTCAAAGCAGCGCGGTTATTGGGAATTAGCCGAACGACACTACGAGAAAAGATTAAAAAACTATAGATATAACCTACATTTCGTATCCTTCCGTTTTTTACATTCTGAAAAAAATTTCTCCCTCAATGTCACAATTTAATCAAAGATATACATCCGCATTAAAGGCAATGAATTATACCGTTGAGCAAGCCTTACGAGATTTTCTCATCTTGCATCTTTCAGAGAGGAGCCGCAGCTATTGTGGAGTAGGTTTCCTAACCTGCTGTGAGTTTTTATAAAATTATACCATATATTCACAGATTGTCGAGAATTTTCTGGATATAACGTCTCTTAAATGCTATAAACTTTTATGGACAGGATAAAAACAACCGAAATAGCCATTATCGGCGCTGGGCCAGCAGGCTTAGCGGCGGCGATTGAAGCGACAAAAGCCAGGGCGCGTGCGACTCTCATCGATGAAAATGCCAGACCCGGCGGTCAATTGTTCAAGCAGATTCACAAATTTTTCGGTTCACAAGCTCATGGCGCTGGCGTCCGCGGCTTTCAAATCGGTCAGGAACTGTGTGCAGAAGCTGAGAAATTGGGCGTCGAACTGTTGCTCAACACCACTGTTTATGGCTTATTTGAAGGACGTGTGCTTGGTTTAATGAATGAACACAAGACGATGTCGCTCAAGGCGGAAAAGATTATCATCGCCACCGGCGCGACGGAGAATGCGCTGCCTTTCCCCGGCTGGACATTGCCGGGGGTAATGACTGCAGGGGCGGCGCAGACGATGATGAACATCCATCGGGTTTTGCCCGGCAAGCGCGTGCTGATGGTCGGTGGCGGCAATGTGGGGCTGATTGTGGCATATCAACTGATGCAAGCGGGCGCAGAGCTCATCGCGCTTGTTGAAGCCGCATCTCAAATCGGCGGCTATCAAGTCCATGCGGCAAAGTTGGAGCGGGCTGGCGCCAAAATATTGACATCACATTCGATAAAAGAGGCGCGGGGCAAAAATCACGTTGAATCCGCCGTCATAGCAAAACTCAACCCAGGATGGCAGCCTATTGAGGGAACAGAACGGGAATTTGAAGTCGATACGATTTGTCTGTCAGTCGGTCTGACGCCGCTCGCGGAAATCGCATTGATGGCAGGTTGTGAATTCCGATACGCTAAAGAACGCGGCGGACACGTGCCAGTTTTGGATGAAGATATGCAAACTACTTTGTCCGGCATATACGTCGCTGGCGATGCGGCGGGTGTGGATGAAGCCAGTATCGCAATGGAAGAGGGACGCATTGCAGGAATAGCAGCGGCGGAAAGTCTGGGATACATCGAGTCCAAACAAGCAAAAATCCTCAAAGCGGAATCTAAAAATCGGTTATTTGAACTAAAACAGGTGGAACATTCCGACCTGTCCCGACCTGTCCCGACACAGGCGGGGCGAAGACGAGGCGAAGACGGAGGGGCAAAATATTTTCGATCGGAATCTCCCCCTCCAGATTTTATGGAATGCAATGATTCAATCGCTGCACTTCATAGTCCAATACCCATAATAGAATGTACGCAATATATTCCCTGCAATCCCTGCGAAACTTCGTGTCCATCGCATGCCATCATCGTCGGTAAACCAATCACCAATTTGCCGAAACTCGACCCTGATAAATGCACCGGATGTGGAATATGTATCGCTTGTTGTCCGGGCTTGGCGATTGTCCTGCTCGATATGACATTTTCAGATACAGAGTCTTTGGTCACAATACCTTACGAATACCTACCCATGCCGCGGGTAAGCGATGAAGTCGATGCCGTGAACCGATATGGCGAAACGCTCTGCAAAGCCAAAGTCATTAGAATCCGAAATCCGAAAAGTTTTGCAAAAACCGCGCTCGTTTCAATCGCGGTGCCGAAGCAGGTTGCCATAGAGGTAAAGGGTATAATGATAGTCTAGAATGCCAAGGAGAAAATCAATGCTCATCTGTCGATGTGAAGAAATTACCGAAGAGGAAATTATCGAAGCCATCCGCACTGGGGCGCGCAGCATTGCGGGAATCAGACGCAGAACCCGCGCGGGGATGGGATTGTGTCAGGGACGCACATGCCGGCGTTTGCTCGCGGGCATTTTAGCCAGGGAAACAGGTATTCCGTCCGATGATATTCTGTCTGAGACGCGCCGGCCGCCGTTGCGTCCTTTGAAGCTTAATATTTTATGAGAAATGAATAATCGAGCATAAGTAGGAGGTCGTTCTACGATGTCGAAGAATACGGGGTGGGTGAAGATTTAGATGCTGAAAAGAATCGTTTCAGTGTTGACACGTATGGTGATAAATCTATCACAACAGGTTGTCCAGGAGTAGGTAACACCCCGGATGAATATAGGGTTCTTGCGAGCAAAAGCACAAGCACGAAAAAGTTAGCTTCAATCTACCAGTTTTTAGCTCAAAGCGTATGCTTTAAATAACATTTAGAGGAAACTCAATACCGCTTGACCGGCCATTAGGAGTCAATTGCTATGCCAAAATGTCCTGGGTGTAGAGCAGAAAAAGTTGTGAAAAACGGGCATATCCATAATAAAAAGCAGCGTTATCTCTGCCGCGTTTATAAGGTCTGACAATATGCTAACTTCCGATGTCATCATAATTGGCGGCGGCGTCATTGGCGCTGCCACCGCATACTATTTATCCAAACGCAACATCAGGACGATTCTCGTCGAGAAAAACGACCTTGCCTCGGGCACATCAGGCGCATGCGATGGCTGCATATTCATGCAATCCAAAAAGCCCGGCAAACATCTAAATCTCGCTTTGCAAAGCGACAAACTGTATCAAACTCTCCCTGACGAACTCGAATGCGACATTGGATACAAACAATCGGGCGGTATGATTCTCATTGAATCAGAGGAACAGATTACCGCTATGCGACAATTTTCGCAACAGCAGCAAAACGCCGGCCTAAAGGTTGAGTTACTGAGAGTTGAGGATGCTTTGAAAATAGAGCGACATTTATCTCCCAAACTTGTCGGCGCAACCTATTCTCCGATGGACGCGCAGGTTGACCCGTTGAGCCTCACATTCGCTTTCGCCGCGGCTGCCAAACGCATGAGCGCGCAAGTTCTGACGGACACAGAAGTTACATCAATTGCGGTGAAAAATGGCAAGGTCGAAGGTGTCCAGACCAATAGTGGAAAAATAGCCGCGGAGATGGTCATCAATGCTGCGGGCGTCTATGCTCCGTTCATCGGCAAAATGGTCGGAGTTGAAATTCCCATCATCCCTCGTCGCGGCCAGATTTTAGTCACTGAACCTCTGCCACCGCTGATAAATTGCATCATGCTCTGTGCCTGTTACATCGCGGCGAAGTTCAAGATTGAATGGCAAGAGGGCAAGAGGGCAAGGGGGCAAGAGGGCAAGAGGGCAAGGGGGCAA
>DTYX01001140.1 GCA_012961655.1 Candidatus Poribacteria bacterium | reverse complement strand
TCCTTATGCCCAGGAAATTCCCGTTCAATTCCATTGATAAGCCCGTAGACATATGTCAGCAATGGCATAATGTCATTATGCAGTGACTTTTGCCATTCATGAACTTTCGTGAGCGCATCCATTGTCCTAACCAGACCAATATATGCGACTTTGGCGCTGCCGTTGGCGTCGTACATCGAAAATTCATCAGATTCATCATCCCCTTCCTCTTCCGCTTCCATCTTGCCACACAAAGCGCGATGAATCTTTACCGCAATCTGCATGTGATACCAGTCAATTACTTCAAAGCAATCTTTAATCTCCTCGATATTCTCCGCCAGTACATTTCCAGCATTTATGTTATCAATCTCTTCGTTGATAACATCATGAAGTTTCTCCAGAAATTTATGAGTCTCCATCATGTACTTGTGAGCTTTGATGTGAAGCGGATGGTCGGATGGGTCAACCAGTTCGGAAATGACGGATTCTGTATCGATGGCATCGAGGTCGATTCCTTCCTCCTCGGCATGTTTGCGCAACATTTCCAAAGTTTCCTGAAAACTCTCATGTAAGTCCTGCAGGACTATGTCCCAATCGTGTGGGTCTTCGCCTTTCGCCCGATGTTCTGCCTCGCGTCTCGAATCCTTATAGTATAGAAAGCATCGTTGGGTCATACTACACCGTTCACACCATCGGTCGCAGTAATTGTAGACGCCGGAGATAAATCTTTCCTCATCGTAATTATCTAGCATTTTGAAATCCTCCCGATTTATTATCAAAAAGAAGGAGATGAATAACAATCTTCTCCTTTTTCTTTTCTTTTGCAGTTCCCGCTAGGAATCTACTCCTCTATCCATTTCGACAATGACTTTGATGGATTCTTTGGCATCGGCGACTAATTGAAAGCCCAAGCCTATTTCCGCCAGGCTAAGCCGGTGGGTAATCATCTCATGTACAGGCACTCTACGGGCGCGGATTAACTCTATGGCTACGACGGCGTCAAGGGGGCTATTCCCATAAGAGGGCATCAAGGTTATACTATTGCGCCAGAAATCATTGACGGGGACGGGAAGCGAAATTCCCGGTTCCGTCGGCGCGAAGCATAGCACCGTCCCTCCGCGGTCTACAGATTGCAGCGCTTGGTTGAAGGCGGGTAAAGCTCCAGTGCAGACAATCACCAAATCAGCCAGTCTGTCCTCGTTGGCTTGTCGCAGTCGGGCTGGCACATCTTCTTCGGCATGGATAGCGACATCGGCTCCAAAGTGTTGCGCCGCATTCAGGCGATATTCATTGATATCCGTGGCTACGATTCGCCCCGCGCCGAAGGCGCGTGCTAAGGCTATATGGAGAAGTCCTGCAATACCACTACCCAGGACAAGGATGGTCTGTCCTGGTTGCAGACGCGCTACCCTCTGTCCGCGGACGACACAAGCTAAAGGCTCGATAAACACGCCATCTTCAAACGACACCTCGTCAGGCAGCAAAAACACACCCCGGTCGACGTTAATTCGTGGCACCCGAAGGTATTCGGCAAAACCACCAGGGTCATAATTCGTGGTGTGCAGCATCTCACAGGCAGTGTGGTAACCGTTCAGACAGTAATGGCAGGTGTTGCAAGGGACATGATGAGAGACGAATACTCTGTCGCCAACTTTATAGCGCTCCACGCCCTCCCCAACTTCTACGATTTCTCCTGTAATCTCATGGCCCAGCACTCGAGGAGCTGTTTTGATGCGATACCATTCCATCACATCACTGCCGCAGATTCCGCTCGCTATCACTTTGACCAATAGCTCGCCAGGTTCAATCTGCGGCGTCGGCATCTCCTCCAATCGTACATCTCTGTTGTTGTAATACATTGCTATACGCATCAGTTCCTCCTACGCAACCAAAAATTCGCGTTCCTGGGACTCAGGCGGGTGACAACCGCTGAGACGCCAGGAATGCGGTTATTGGTTACTGGTTATTATTACGTATTACGTTTTACGCATGTAATGTATGAGCCAAAGAACACAGCCTTACTTCTCATCGTCTTTGAGACTATTAAACAGCTCATTGGCTTCCTTAGGGATGGCATTTTCGTGAATGATAGTCCGCAAAGCCCTGGCCATAGCCACCGGATGGTCATTCTGCCAGACGTTTCGGCCCAGATTCACACCGATAGCGCCTCTTTGCATACCATCATAGACGAACTCGAACACCTCCAGTTCCGTTTCACACTTTGGTCCGCCTGCTATGACTACTGGAACGGGACAGCCATTTGTAACCTTCTCAAAGTCTTCGCACCAATAGGTTTTCACCACTTTTGCACCCAGTTCAGCGACAATACGACAGCACAAAGCAAGGTAACGGGCGTCCCGTTTCTCCAATTCTTTGCCCACAGCAGTAACTCCCATGACTGGAATGCCATATTCCTCACATTCATTGACCAGGTTCGCCAGATTTAACAAGGTCTCATGTTCGTATTCGCTACCGATAAAGATGGAAACTCCAACTGCAGCCACATTAAGGCGGATAGCTTCTCGTACAGACGTGGTAATCGCCTCGTATGAGAGGTCTTTGCCAACGATGCTGGTACCGCCGGACACTCTCAGGATGATAGGTAGACTATCGGTAGGGTCTATACAAGAACGCAAGACACCTCTCGTTAAAAAGAGGGCGTCACAATATGGCAAAAGTGGCTTGACCGTTTCCCCTGGTCTCTCTAAACTGCGGGTAGGTCCTAAAAAGTACCCGTGGTCTATCGGCAGAAAGAAACAGTGGCCGTCAGATTTGATTAATTGCGATAAACGATTTTTCATTCCCCAATCCATTTTGGATACCTCCTTAAGAATTTTGGGATTTTTCTACAAGTCACCCACAATGGGTAGCCAAAGCGACTACACTGTCGCTATTATGAATTCCGCACTTACCTCAAAAAGGTGGATTATCCTCCAATATATCAAACTCTTGTATCTACTTTACTTTGCAGGTCTGACTATCAAATAATCCTTGTCAATTAGCCAGCGGTGAAACTCCCAGGTGGTATGTATACAAGCTCTCCGGCACCTCCGCCTTATTCGCTCGTATTCTTCAGAACCTGGCTTTTTTTCATCCAGTTCTAATTGAACCGGGCACCTTATGTCCTTGCAGTATTCTCTTCGCTGATACTCTACATATCCCTCGATTTTCATCACTTTACCTCCTGCTTTTGAGATGCTTGTCTCTCCTATGCCGTTTTTACTTGCTAAAATTTTACCAGATGTTCGGATGAAGTCAACCCCAAAATCACATCCTTCAAGAATCGCTCTGTCTTGCTGTCTTTGAAGCCCGAAGAATCAGAAACTTTCATTATATCCACTTTTGTCTGTTTCCACTGCTGTTTTTTTGCGATGTTTTGCCATAACAAGAACGGACCTCCTTATGTAAAAGCAAAATTTAGTACCTCGCGATATCACATCGCTACGTAAATTAAAATTTCCATCACCAATCCCGATATCAGCGGGATTGTAAGGTTATCATCAATCCCAAGCGGTAGCAATTCCACAATAGTCGCCGTCAAAGCGCCAACGGCAATAATTTGCAGATTTAGATGAGTTGGAAACAACCATGCGACAAATAAACCAATAACCAAGCAAACAATAAAGCAAGCTAAACTGCCTTCTAAGCTTTTGCCTGCCAAAATTTTCGTCCGTCCAAATCTCATTCCAATTATCGCCGCGAACATATCTCCCAGAACTAAGAATGATAAACATGCAATAGCAAGTTCCTTTTCAAACAATGAAACACTCAACAACGCGCTTAAAAGATAATATCCCGTGCCTGTAATTTTCTGTTTTTCATGAGTACGCAACAAAGGAGAAAAATGAGTTAAGAAATACCTCTGGGCTCTTTTGTTCGTTAATCTCAACAATTCCAGAAAAAAATAGATTACCGTAAGCGAAAATAAGATAAACACTGCAATGATTTTGTCCTCTTCCCTGAAAAAATAGTAACAGATTGGAATGAGTAAACCTATAAGATGAATAATTTTGCGTTTAAGCTCCTTAAACATTCTAACTCCTTCATAAGCCGTACTCTTCTACTTTCTGGGAAAATTTACCCTAAAAAATCCTGATTGTCAAGATGAAAATGGGCCTTCTACAAGGGTATCGGAGACCCAATCGGTACAAAACTGTTGACTTTCTAGGCGAAATTGGTTATCATTTCTTACAATTTCTATTGAATTGCCTACAATGTTAATTCCGAAAAAATTGCAAAAGTATACAAAGAATATCAGAGTGAGGTATTAATAAAATGCCGAAAACGGATTTCGTCGTTAGAATAGGCGGAGATACAGCAAAGGACCCAGGCATTATCACGACCGGTGAAATTATAACTCATGCAGCGGCACAGTCAGGGTTGCATATCTACACTTTTAAAACTTTCCCTGCCGAAATCAAAGGTGGACAAGCTTTGTTTCAAGTCAGGATAGCGGACTACATTTTATTGTCGCAAGGGGATGCAGTAGATGTGCTGGTCGTTTTTAGCCGTGAGGCGTATGAACTAAACGCGCCCGATTTGGCAGAAGATGCCATCTTAATCTATGATAGCGGGAATTTTCAGCCGGAGCCTGTCACAAATCGCATCGATTACGGTGTTCCACTTGCCGAAATAGCCCAAAATCAGGTGGGTTCCTTACTGAGTAAAAATATAGTTGCTATAGGAGTATTAACGGCAATACTAGGCATCCCACGCGAAGTAATGGCTAAAACTATCGGTGAACAATTTGGCGCCAGAGGTAGAGCAATCGTAGAAACAAATCTGAAAGCCCTTGATGCTGGTATCGATTATGTTAATCAGAATAAGATAAAACCAGCCGATTACATATTTCAACCGATTACGCCTTTGCCAAAACTTGTTTTGGACGGTAATGAAGCGGTTTCATTGGGAGCTATAGTCGCCGGCATGAAAGTATTCGCTGGTTATCCTATTACTCCTGCTTCAGACATCCTACACTTTATGCAACGAGAATTGCCCAAATTCGGTGGCGATGCTCTTCAGACTGAAGATGAAATATCCGCTATTAGCCTTGCTATCGGCGCATCCTTCGCCGGCAAGAAGTCTATGACAGCTACTTCTGGGCCGGGTTTTTCTCTCATGGTCGAGTCAATAAATCTAGCAGCGATGGCGGAGATTCCCTTAGTTATTGTCGACGTTCAACGTGGCGGCGCCAGCACTGGAATGCCGACAAAGATGGCACAGGGTGACCTGAATATCGCTTTGTATGGCGTTCATAATGAATCGCCGCGTATCGTCATCGGCTTGACCAGCGTTGAAGATAGTTTCTACGGCATTATACGAGCTTTCAATCTCGCTGAAATCTATCAAACGCCCGTAGTCGTCTTATCAGACCAGTATCTTGCACCAAGAAAAGCGACAATAAATGAACCTGACCTCGAGGAGATTGAAATTATCGACCGAATGATACCTTCAAAGGAACAATTGAAGAACTATCGACGGTATAAAATCACAGCATCAGGTATCTCACCGATGGCAATTCCCGGCATTGAAAATGGCGCTTATATCGCTGAAGGAATCGAACATAATGAAATGAGCGCGCCCGCTTATACACCTCAAATCCATGCTGAAATGACTCGCAAGCGATTTAAAAAATTAGAAACTTTAACCTCTTCTATATACGTCGACGAGTTTGTCCGAAGATATGGACATGAGTATCCTGAAATAGGCATCATCGGTTGGGGTTCCAGTGAAGGCGTTATCCGTGAAGCGGTGTCGAAAGCGGAGATAAAAGGCGGCAAAGTCGCAGCCCTGCATCCCAAATTGCTCAACCCACTCCCCGTAAAGCATATAATGGAATTCGTCAGACCGCTGCGGCGCATAATCGTCCCTGAAGCTAATTATACCGGACAATTTGCCGCTCTTCTGCGCGACAGATGTGGAATCAATCCTATTCAATTGAATAAGGATGTGGGTCTACCCTTCACCCCGGGGGAAATTCTTGCAAAGATAGAGGAAGTTGCTGAGACTTTATAGAAGCATTTCTCGAATTTATTCCTCAGTTTTAACTTGTTCAATCTGCTTGATGAATGGAAGGTTGGAAGAATGGAAGGAAGGGGGGAAAGCCGTCTCCTTAGAGCGGTGCTTTGCTATCAAAATGTCAAGAGAAAATATCCTGGGGATTGACCCTCAAAAAAAGGTGCGTCGTTTCATCCCCACGCATTAATGCGGGAGCTTTCACGACGCAAATTTGTGTAATAAATGATAGAGGGAGGTCAAATATGGCACAAAGAGCAGCAAAAGACTACAGAGGCAGTATTAAACCAATCTGGTGCCCCGGATGCGGTCACTACGGTATACTGAGCGCCATCTATCAGGGATTCAGCAATTTGAATCTGAACCCCTCAGAGGTAGTAGTTGTTTCAGGCATAGGATGTTCCGGTAGATTACCGGGCTATCTTAGAACTTACGGTTTCCACGGCGTCCACGGACGGGCTTTACCACTCGCAACGGGAGTTAAAATTGCCAATCCGAAATTGACTGTTCTGGTAGCCGGCGGAGATGGTGATAGTTACAGCATCGGCGCAGGGCATATACCTCACGCTGCCAGAAGAAATGCGGATTTAACCTACATTGTGATGAATAACGGCGTCTACTCACTTACCAAGGGCCAACATTCACCAACTAGCTCACCTCAACTATTATCCAAGCAGACTCAGCTTAGGCCACTCCAAGATGCGTTAAATCCAATCGCTTTCGCTGTTGCCTGTGATGTTTCCTTCGTCGCCAGAGGATATTCCCACGCCAGAAATGAGCTTGCGGATTTGATTATCCAAGCGATACAGCACAAAGGCTTCGCTCTCATTGACGTCCTGAGTCCATGTCCCACTTTCAACCGCGTCCAAACCAGTGATTTCTATCGAAACAACATCGTACCAATCGCCTCCAATCATGACGCTGCGGATAAATTTCAAGCGTTTATCTGGGCAAATGAAACGGGAAAAATCCCTGTCGGAATCTTTTATAAAGTCAGAAAACCGACTCTACAGGAACGATTGGAAGAACGAAGAATTCAATCCGGCCGAGAAGAGATGTCTATGAGAAATCTATTCGAGAAGTTTTATTAGAAAACATACTAAAGCAAATCGTCATGTTAGAAAAAATTGTCTCGTCCTTTACAGCCGAAAATGGAGGAGATGCGTTCACTCAGACATCGCGAAGTAGTTCGACAATTCGCGCCCTTGTACTTGGCGCCTTGGGCGCCATATTTCTAAGCGTCGTCACTCCAGCCAGTGAAGCTCTCATCATGGGCACCGGTCTGGCTCGTTCACAACTTCCTGTGGGTTGTGTATCCACTTATCTGTTTTTGGTATTAATCAACGTGATATTGAAGCGGCTCAAGATAGGTCTTAAGGCGGCGGAATTGGTTATTATATATGCTATGATGCTGGTCGCTTCGGGGATTTCCGCCTTCGGTCTGATGGGATTTCTTGTCCCGGTCTTGGGTTCTGCACAGTATTACGCCACTCCAGAAAATGAGTGGAAGGAGTTGTTTCATCAGTATATCCCAGATTGGATGGTCTTGGGGGATGTCAAAGCGATAAAATATTTCTTTGAAGGTTTGCCAGCGGGTTTGAGAATTCCTTGGGGAGCCTGGGTGAATCCTTTACTCTTGTGGATGATTTATGTTTTCGGTTTTTATACCGTTGTTATTTGCATCTGCGTGATTGTGCGCAAGCAGTGGATTGAAAGAGAGCGACTGCAATTTCCGCTAGTGCAGTTTGCGGTGGAAATCGCCGCCGAAGGGCAACCCAAGCGTTCCTCTCTTGTCCCACCTTTCTTCAAAAATCCAGCCGTATGGTTGGGATTAGCCATCCCAATGGTGATTCACGGTGTCAATGGTTTACATCATTACTATCCAGCGGTTCCCCGCATGCTCCTGTATTATGACCTGCGAAGATTCTTGACGGATAGGCCGTTTAACGCTATCAATCGACTGCGAGCGGATACATATCTTAGCGTAATCGGCTTCACGTATACCTTGCCAACCCAACTATCCTTCAGCCTTTGGTTTTTCTATCTCCTCTATCAAATTCAGTACGTCCTTTGGGCGGCTTTCGGACAACGTCCGGACCCGCCGTTCATCGGACATATCGTCCGTTCCGGAGCTGCTCTTCAGATGGCAGGCGCCTGTTTTGGATTGATTGCTTACATATTATGGCGTATGAGGGAACATCTTGCGGATATTTTAAGACGGGCGTTTCAAAGACAGTGCAATGTCGATGATTCTGATGAGACGCTGCCATACCGGTTGACGATATTTCTGTTCATCGCAGGTTTTATTATCATTAGCCTATGGAGTCATATCGCCGGTGTTCCGCTATTAGTCGCTCTGTCAATTCACATAACGATTTATGTCGTCATGATGGCGCTCATGCGAGTGGTATCTGAGGGCGGCGTGTTGATGTTGCATACCTCGTTTCGCCCTCTGGATGTCATAACCCAATTCATCGGCACTCGAGCTATTGGGCCAAAAGGACTGACAGTGCTGATGTATCAAGAAAAGATATTTATGACGACGTTTTTGGATTACTTAATGCCGAGTGTTTTAGATGGCTTCAAACTCTCCGACAGCGCCAAGATGAATCGCAGAAGTTTACTGGGGGCGCTATGTTTGACGGTAATTTTGTCAATTCTCTTCGCGTCTGTTACGCTTATCTTCATCGGATATAGATATGGAGGATTGAACGCTGGTCATTTTTACGGATGGAGCACCACGTTAGAATTTTTTCGATTGCAGAATATTCTCAACAAACCAGTGGAAGCCAGTATGAAAGGCGTGATGAATTTGTCATTTGGCGCATTGACTGTCGTTTTTTTAATTTTAATGCGCCAAAGATTCTGGTGGTGGCCATTCCATCCTTTGGGTTTTGTCATGGGCGCCACATATCCCATGGTTCTTCTGTGGTTTTCAGTTTTATTAGGTTGGTTGATGAAATGGGCGACCTTGAGATTCGGGGGAATCTCAAGGTATAATAAGCTACGTCCTATTTTCCTTGGAATGGTGCTGGGAGAGTATCTCTCTGGAAGTATTTGGCTCATCGTCAGCGCAATTAGTGGGAGGATAGGATATCGAATTTTGTTCTAACGGTTTTTGGTATTTTTCATGAAATTCACCGGCCGTTTGAGTCTGTTTGATTCAAAAACCGCATCGATAATACGCAACACTTTGACTCCATCTTCGCCAGGTATCGGCATATCGCTTTTAGTCCTCACCGCTTCGACAAATGCTCGCATCTGAGCGCCATACATCATACTATTGTCTCCAGATACCATGATGGTAGCGGGATGTCGATATTCCTCAACGGCGTTAGTGCGGACTTGCACGATATTTGAGGGCCAGTCGGCTCGGATGCGGCCTGCGGAACCGAAAATTTCGATGAAATCAAGCCCGCCGGCGGTATTCATCGAAAGGCTGACGCTTGCCACAATATCATCTGGAAAGCGCATGATATAGCTCGACGTTTCATCATATCCCTTTTCGTGCCATTGGATTTCACCTGTAACGCTCAGGGGATAATCATTGAGCAGCCAGAGAATCTGGTCGGTGATATGCACGCCGAGAAACAACAACTGTCCTCCGCCCTGTTCAGATGGAGCGACTAACCAGCCCCCGAGTGGCCCTGAACCTTTGCCGGCGATGACAAGATCGATATCTCCGACGACGCCTTTTGCCAGCAATTGTTTCATCAGCATTCTGCCCGCCGCATATCGCTGACAATAGCCGACCATTACTTTGACTTGTTTATCTTTCGCGGCGTCTACAATTGTTTGACCATCTGCAGCATTGAGAGCCATCGGCTTGTCGATGAAAAGATGTTTGCCTGCGTTAATTGACGCCATTGCCGCCGCCAGAATTTCAGCATGCGGAAGCGCAATAACGACGGCGTCAATTGGAATCTCTCTAAGCATTTCATTATAATCAAGATAGTAGTTTTCAATGCCTAAATCCGCCACTGTTCTTTTCACTTTTGATTCATCGATATCTACACAAGCTGCGATATGCGCATTTTGGGCGGTATTGATAGCTGGGAGCAAATTGCCGCATCCATGACTGCCGCAGCCGATTAATCCTAATTTTATTATATCTGTCATTGGATTCCTCCTTCTGTTAATTTAGCTTTCTCTTTCCCGAGTTTTTGTAGGTCGAAATTCATATTTCGGCGTTCGCAAGTCGGGGGACATGCGCTACGACTACCATTTCCCGAATTCGTCAACACGTTCTAACTGAGTTAAAGCTCATCGGCAACGTCGGCAAGCGAAAGTTCCTCCAGCTTGGTTTGTGTGGGGCAACCGTTAGTGGAATTCCAGCCGCTAAGTTCATAGTATTTGTCCAGAAGCTTAAGGAACTTCTCACGGTTAATCATCACGCCATCGTCCTTGCCAGGATACATAAATCCGTCGATTGTCGACTCGTCGATTTTACGATTGCGTCCAAAGTTTCTAACATCAATGGCTCGAAGCTGGTTCCATATTCGCTCACCGGCGAGGTCTAGCATCTTTTCGCTGAAGTTGTAACCCGTAGCAGCAGAGAACAGTTTGGACATCAATGCAGTATCGGCTGCTCCGTCTTCGCTCAACATGCTAAAAACGCGGGTGTTCTCGTAGTCACACAGTATCAGTGAATCCACAATCATAGCGCGATGGCTGTGCCATATCGCTGGTATTGCTTTCGCCTCTGGTGGCTCGTAGTCAAAAGCCGGGTCGCATACATCTGGATTGCCGTATACCTTGGCACAGACAGCACGGGTTTTCTCTAGTGAGAAGGGACCATGATTTGGTCCGCTTTCAGGCAGATAGTGCTGTACATGCTCTGTCCACTGATGTGTTGAGTCACTGGCTGGATCCCTAGTATCCACACACCACTGTAGGATAGGTGGCAACCACCATGGCCAATACACCGTTCCACCTGGTCCCCAATGTCCACCCCAGTGCTCCGTCTGACCACAATGGCGTGGATAGATGTGGTCGAGAAGTGGAATGCCTGCGCCGTCGAACAGCCTATCAGCAGCATAACAGGCGCCGTCAGCCAAAGCATCACCCAGTTCATCTTGGCGAAAAGCTATCTTCCGCACCAGGATATGGATGAATTCAGAGGGGTAAAGCGCGGTATCTCTAAGATACTCGATTGGTTTGTCGGGCACAGGGATATCCATACCATCAATCTTATCTATTAAACCATGCTGTTTGCACATCTGCAGCCATGGGATTATTCCGTAGGTGATTTCCCAGCCATTGAGACCATAATCACTTGTCATCGCTCTCGCCACTCTGTCCACCTTAGGGGAAATGCCCATATAGCTCCAGCAATGTCGCGCTATACTGGGTGTCACAGAGCCATCTTGAGCCTGTACGTTTTCATAGATGGGGTGGACACAGGGGGTCATGCAGAAGCCACATTTGCGCAGACGGAATGTATCTCCCAAGCTATCCGTCCGCCGACCTTTTCTGTCGGCCTTGATTTCAAAGCTCCCAGGGCTTTGTCCCTCATGGCTGGCATGCACGCACAAATCAAAAAACTCTTTCGGTCTGGCTAGCTTGACACCCTTGGTTCCTCTGACAGCGATAGCTTTGAGATTCTTAGAACCCATGACGGCGCCGTAGCCGCCTTGGCCGGCGGCATTGCCCGTCTCGGTCTGTATGACTGCAATTCTGGAGAGATATTCTCCCGCCTGACCACAAGAGATGACTCTTGTCCTTTTACCGTGTCTAGACCTTAGAGCCATTGTCGTCGAATAAGTGCCTCTACCCCATAGGTTTTCAGCCTCAAGTATCTCTACTTTGCCATCGTCTATCCATAGGTAAACAGGCTTTTTTGCCTTGCCCACAACGATGATGCCATCGTAGCCGGCGTATTTCAACTCC
>DTYX01001139.1 GCA_012961655.1 Candidatus Poribacteria bacterium | reverse complement strand
GTTCGAACATTTCAGTGAAGCTATGGACAGGTTTGGCTTTATTTTCCAGTTTTTCGCTCATTACCATTTTTTCACGCTCCAAATTTTCGATACGCTTTTCATAGGCCGTAATCACAGACTCGCTCTTTGTTGTGACGATACGGTCCAACAGTCCTTCGATTTGCTTATCCAGCTTGCGGCTTTCCTTACGAACATCATGTAGGGTGGCATTTGCTAGCTCTTGGCGTTGATCCCATGCGTCCTTGAACATTGACTTCGTAATCTCCAACAACCCCTCTGTGGGCTTGAGAGAGCGAAGCACTTCCTCAAATTCACCTTCGATCACGTCACGGCGGATCGACTTGCGAAAGCTATGACAACCCTTGGTCTTGCATGAATAGTAAGGGTGCTTAACGCCGGTGCTACTGGTGGACCAGCAAGCGGTATGGGGCTTGCCACAATCAGCACATTCAACAAAGCCCCGCAATGGAAAGTCGATATTTATATCTTTGCGGGCTGGTGCTTTGACATGGCCGTTGCGGCGGTCTTGTATCTGCTCATAAGTTTCAAGGCTGATCAAACCTGCATGGTGGCCTTTACGAAGGGCAATGTCCCAATTCGGCATTTCGACATATCCAGCATAAACTACGCGGTTTAAAATATCTGTGACCTTTTGCTGACGCACTTGTCCATTGGGTAAATCTTTGGGAAACAAAGGTTGGCTTTCCAAAAACCGCTTTATCTCGGCTTGGGTTTCAAAACGCCCAGAGGCATAACCTTCCAAGGCTTCCTGCACGATTGAAGCATTTGGCTCATCACGCACTAGCACTTTTCCATGCCCGTCGGTTAGCTGATACCGATAGCCAATGGGCGTTTGAAAAACCCAGAATCCATTGAGCATGCGACCCCGCATACGGTTTTTGGTTTGCTCCGCGTTCTTGCCGCGTTGATGTTCGGAAACGGTGGCAAGTAAATGTTCAACCAGAACAGAATCGCTATCTTCTCCAAATTCTATTGAAGGGCTTTCTAAAATTCCGCCCGCATCCGATAAGGTTTCGCGAAGGGCAATATGTGCTTTCAGATTTCTTGCCAGTCGAGTGATATCGTCAATAATAACAACTACACTACCTTTTTTGTGAAGGCGTATAAAGCTCAACATACGGTTCATTTCGGGACGGTTATCCGTTTTGCCGGTAATGTCATCTTTGAAGACTTCAACGACCTGATAGCCTTTGTAATTGGCAAATTCTTTGCCACGTGCTTCTTGGCTTTCAAGGCCATGACCTTCGCGCACTTGCTTTGCGCCAGATACGCGGCAATAAATAACCGCCTTGGTTGGCCTTATGGCTTTTTGGGTTTCTTGCATGCTGGACTCCTTTTTATTCCCCCGCCGGATTGCGGGTTTGCGGACTTGTTAAATGCGGTTTTGGATTTTCTTTGTGGCAAGGATAGCATATCGGCCTTGATGATTTCATCTAAAGAATTGGATTCTCCACAGGCTTGTTGAACCGGATGAATGCCATATCCCAGATCAACAAATGTCATGACCAGTGACCACATGGTTTCGATAAATTCACGTTTTCGAGCATCGCTCCAATCGGATGCTTCCAGCATTTGCGCGTAAACTTCCCAGTCCACCTGCAAACTAGGCATTTTAGCCGGTTTAGTCGTGTTTTTATCTAACATAGCTTTCTCCTGCCCATACGAGCCTATTTTATTGCTACCCCTTTTGTTGATTGCCTCATACGGGCCTCGTAAGGCGCGTATCTACCTTCAGGATAACATGTTTTTGCGGGTTTTTCAAATTTCGTGAGTAAATCCTCCTGAATATTGACCAAATAAACGACGTTCTAGCAGTTTGTTTTTATTGTTTAATTCTAATTGCCAGCCACAAAGCTAGTAGCGATATCATGAATACCAGAAGGAATTCTGGCCATTGATAATCAGTCTTATTGATGATGCTTGCCGCAACAAGCGCCGCCCAATTTCCAAAAATAATAAAGGAAACACCGGCAACGGTGGGGTTGGCATATGCTTGGGCTGCAAATAGATTGCCAATTCCTGAAAGTGGAATGATGACTATCAGCATTCTTTGCCACCACTCTGGGAACGTCTTATAAAAACTATCAAGAAAATCAGCTTCAATGTACCCGCCAATAATTAGAGTTGCTAATTGAAAAAGCGTCACTGCACAGCCGACTAAAAGGAAAGAAGGTAGTGCAGAGATTAGGCTTTGTGAAATCGTGTGTATCATCTGGTTTCTCCCGTTTCAGTGATTTGGGCAGCGGCTTTTCGAGCCACTGCCCAGCTTCTCTATTTGTTAGCTTTGTAAGCGCTCATGCGAGTTTGATAGGAAGTGCTACTTTCGCACGACTGTTGCGAAGAAGCCGGTTTGCCGCTTTGGGCTTCATTCGTCCCTTGGTTCGCTGAACCGGCATGAGTGTGTTGTCCATTATTCAGATATGGTGTGTTTGAATTGTTGGTCATTTTCTTTCCCTTTTTACTTTTGCGTTCTTGCAATTTTCCTTCTAGCGGCGAGAATGGGGAAAGATTTGATACTTGTGAGGAATTGATGAGAAAAATGCGAAATAGCGACGTAAAATGGAAGTATTCTCAGGCAGTGAGGCTAGAGAAATACTTTCGTGAAGCAGTTAAATTGCGTAATATCAGTAAGTTACACGCATTTATGACCGCTGAGATTGAAAGCGTAAAAAAATCGGATTTTGAGCTGATTCCTAAGTCAACGCTAGACCGCTGGGCGGGATTTGACGCCGAAAGGCTATATCATCTCGGGCCAAAGAGGGTGGAAAGCTTGTATCGATTCTTGGATGAACATGACCTTTTCCACGAAGCAGAGCTGGATTATAGCAAAAGTATCAATGTTATTTCTGAAATTAGGAAAAAGAATTTTTTTTCGGCAACCGATGCTCGATTTGGCAATGAACATCTCCGGCGCATGGTCGGCAATTATATCATGTACCGACGATTTTGGCCGACCGTCGATAAAAATACCTTCATGACAAGTCGCGTAGCGATTAGAGAAAGCGAAAATGGAGAAGTGTTTAGTTTTCGAGAAAGTCAGTTCTGGACAAAAGAGGATATTGACACTGCTGAAGACTATTCGGAAGTATCCTATGGGTATCTGTTCCCTTCGGGGCAATCAATTTTGGCTATTTGCAGATCAATTGGAAATGAGACCACTAAATTTCTTTCTATTTGCGACATCACTCCCGTTGCAAATAAATCTGATCAAAAAGTTCAAACGTTTTCTGGAACTGGTATAGCAAGCTCTGATACTCCACCTCATGTGGGGTATGGATTCCATTGTAAACGCGAAACACCTTTAGAGGTTTCAGCATGGCGTAAGCCCTATGCTAACCAACGGAAGAGCAGGCTGTTCGGTGTTGCTTCCAAACGATACCAATCCAAAATTTTGACCTTTGCAGAAATGAAAATTGAAAAAATTGACATTTTACAGAAAATAGAGCATTATGAAGGGCTTAGAAGTTAAGCCTAACCCGTAACAAAAGGAAGTTAATGAGTTCAATAAGTAATGTCTGCAGCGAGTTTCTACAATTAATTGAAAACAATGACGCTGAATCTATTTTTAATTTGGCGCGCCAAAATCGAGAATTAACGCCATTCCTTCAACTTCCAGTATTGGAAAAGGCATGTGCAGAATACAAGAAAACTGAAGATGATTCATGTATCCGAGCTTTAGTTGATAATGGATTTGAAATATTTATCACTCAATTTAATTATGGTATTCTAGGCGATGGTTTGGACCCTTCTTTTATGGATTTAACATCCACGGGATTGGTGCAAAATGCGAAACCTGAAGTGATGAAATTTCTGTCATATTTGTACGAAATGCAATTTGAAAAATATGTCGAGAAGTATGGCGATGAATCTGTTCTAAAAAATAGATGTTGGATTTCAGGCCTCAAGGATTACAAAAGCGAAATTCAAGCTTATTTTGATAATCCTGCTGGTTTTAATGAATACCTTGATAGGAAAGATAGCGGTGAAGGGTGGGCCGTCGATATTCCAGCAAAGCCGGTTTCGTCAGGAAGTAAGATTCCTAGATTAGGTAGGTAAATAATTGCAAGAAACGGGGAAACCAGAGACTTCGCCTCTTTCTCCCCACAAGTAAAATAGACACCGACCGTGGCTCACTGCGTTGCGCCCGCACCATCAGCATCGATTTTTCTTATCCCCTCCCAACTCCATCCTCGCCGGAAGCAAGGGTTCAACGCGAACCCCTTGTTAATTGGAGAAAAGAAAATGACGACATTATTTGCACAACCTTATGACCTATCGGCCAACGGATTTTATTTTGAAAATGCCGAAGAATACGGCGCAAAGGCCAATGCCTTGCGGAATGATTATGGCCAGCCGGTCGAAGAGTTTGAAATTCAATTTATTGATGGTGAGGATTTAGATTGCGATTTGGCCAAAGCCATCGGCCTAAACCAAGTCAACACAGCCCGCTTTCTTGAACTTGCCGACGAATGGGGCGACGACCAGAAAACCCGCTATATTTTGGCGGTTGGTGAATGTGGCTATCAATTTGATTTAGACAACGACAACCCCGACGATCTGGACGTGGATATATACCAGCTCGACACCATGCGCGATTTGGCCGAGCAATTTGTTGACGAAGGCCTATGCGGTGAAATCCCAGAGGGCATGCGCTATTATTTCGATTATGACGCCTATGCCCGTGATCTGGCGATGGATTACAGCGACGCCACAATAAACGGCACCCGCATCATTTATCGGTGCGGGTGAGGATATGAGTTTACGATTTACACACCAGTGCAATTCTTCTAATATTTTGTAGGAGTTGTTTAAATGAAATTTTTCAAACGTGTATTATTGATTTCTATTTTTCTAGGTGCAAATGTGGCCATTGCGCAAGAAACGTCCCGTGATTTAGGGGCGACTGAAAATAGTTATTTGGCACTTAGGGTATGTGCTGAAATTGCTACTGATCACTATAGAGAAAAAGAAAAAGACTCTCCTCTCATTGCAACCAGCAGGGCCTTTTTTGCCTGTCGTGATGAACAACATAATTTTATTAGTTTGTTGTTGGCAGAACCCAAAATGATTGAAAACCGAAATTTATTTGGCTTAACTTACGACGAAGCATTTCAATCTGTGGTCGATCATCAAATTTTCTCTCTTAAAGTAGAGCTTTTGAAAAAAATGGAAAACTCTAACTGATTAGTTGTCTTAAAGGGGCCAATCGTATGTTGAAATCTAGCTTTAAAATTCTGGCCCCATTTGCTTTGGTTTTGGGATTAGAAAAAGAAGCCGTTGCCCAAACATCCCCTCCAAACCCAGATAATTTCTGGCAAGCAACGGATGAATATATATCAAACAAGATTGAAACAAAAATCCGACAAGGGCTTACGGATCGCCTGATTGAGGCTATTGGAAGTCAAACATTAGAAATATTAGCAAAGCAAATTCCGGGAGTTTTGGCTAGAACGCCAAACCAGCTGACCATCATACGCGAGGCGTTGTTACTTTCCTTTTCCTCCTCCCCCTTAAACCAAGGAGAGGAGGAATGGCTGCGCGATCAAGATAGGCAGTTAGAACCGCTTCCGCCTAGGGAAGATGATTTTCCAGATGTTATTAGATGGGTTTTTGAAGTTAACCAATGTGTTGCAACCGAGGATCAACTTGCTGATGCGATATCTTCGCGCTCTGATGCGCGGACGGCAAATATTGTGATTGTAAATTGGGGTAAAACACCAATATTTTTGCAAAATTATCAAGTGATCAGTCGCGATCCATATACATATCGTTTTATTGGTTCGGAAATTTGTGGTGCGTCTGGTAGTGAATCTACTCTTACCATTCAACTTTCGAAGGCTGCACGGTGGCTTGTTGATCAAGCGATAAACGAAGGGTGCGATGGCCGTGGGGGGCAAATGAGCCCTGATGGAATATTTGTGCGTGACCTTGATGGCGATGGACAAGATGACTTGGTGTTAATGCATGATGGTATTCGTTGCGAAGGAACACCAGAAATAAGCAACTTATGTGGAGCAAAGGTCTGTGAAGGCGTGGTGTTTTTGAGAAGAGGAGGCCTATTAGACCGTGCAAATTCTTTTATGGGCACTGGTTTGAAAATTGGCTCGGGGCGCAATCCCACAATATCATTTTTACAACATGATCTTAGCGAGTTCTCATTCGGATGGGACGGGCAGAACTTTGCTAAACACTAGATTCTAAAGATTCTAAGACCTTTTCAGATATAGCCTTTTCTTTCGGCGGCAATCGGACTGGTACTACCATTTTCTGAAGTTATGGTGTTCCGCTGGTACTACCATTTTCTGAAGTTATGGTATTCCGCAAGATGTGTGTGGTAGTACCACACAATCATGACAAGGGGATTGCTGCGCTCCCCCGTTGTATCCCCCAAAGCCAATGATGACGGGCAGGCATTGAGCTTTTTCCTTCATCATACAAACATATCGGTGTTTGATCACTCGCAAGGGAGACTTCGCTCTCCCTGCACCCATCGCCCATTTCATGGAGACAAAAGAAGGGAGACTTCGCGCTACCCTTCCTTGGAACCTTCCCATCGACTTAGGTGGCGTTCCTGCCCCCAAGACCCCAGACCAACCCTGCGCGGTTTGGATGCCGCCAACTTATCAAAGCTGGACCTGACTATGGGCTATATGGTGTCCTGCCTTGCTTCCCAAACCCAGAACCTCACAGCTTTGTAAATACCGAGTGTGATACGCGCTGCAATAGCAGCAATCATAAAGTATCCCGCGAAATCAATCGCAAAAGCCTTGCTGTAATATCCATTGATCTGAAAACCGTATTCTTGAAGCGCATACCAAATTGGTAAGATTGCACATGCAGAAAATATCACTATTCCAAGATACCCATT
>DTYX01001138.1 GCA_012961655.1 Candidatus Poribacteria bacterium | reverse complement strand
TTGTTTAGTAACCAACCAAGATTTATTTAACAGTGCACTACTTATGCGTAATAACGCAATGCACTAAATTACGCATTACGCAGTCTAAAATTAAGCGATAAATTGCAAATTGGTATAGTTCACATCAAACGTTTGGCTTCTTTTCGAGAATAGCGCTTGCAATAATTTCATTCTCATCTCGAATAGTATAGGCTGTAATCTGAGTGTTTGCAAACTGGGGAAATTCATCAGCTAGCTTTCCAACGATAGCTATCTTCACCAATCCCGTCCGAGGATTCATCTCTTTCACAACCAGACTTCTTGGCCCATTCATCAATCCACGCCCCAGAGCTTTAGCCACTGCTTCCTTAGCGCACCAAAAACGCGTCATCCACTCTTCTCGCATCGACTCGCCTAAATCAGCTAACAAGGCTCGTTCTGCTTCCGTAAAAGCTATCTTCTCAAATCCTTGTTCGCGTTGGTCAATTGTCTCCAAATCGATACCTACCATTAAATTTCCAGACCCTGCCAGACTCAATGCGCCTTTGCGAGTATGAGTTACGGACACCGATGGGATATCTTCAATTTGCTGAGTCCATAATCCTTGCGGCGCTGGTCTGCCGTATTCATCCTCAGAGATTCCTATATCTGCGGGATACAATTCTATACCGTAGCGTTTTTTGATGTATATGCGAATTGAATCCTTAGCGGCGCTTCTTCCCAAAAGCCATTCTACTCGACGATTTCCTTGCTTCTTCATTAAACTCCAATATTTTTCACGCTCATGTCGGTTAAGAATCAGATATGCCCAGACGGTTTCCCAGAGCGTCGAATCCAATTCCTTGAAATGTTTTATTCGAAGACATTCAAGATTTTTCGACACCTCTTCAGGTAATTGAGCAAGCATTGCATCAAATGGCTTACTAATCATCTCCTTATTTGGGAAGCGCCAGAAATCGAATAATTCCACTGGAAAGTAGTAGCGCCAATCTTCCCAACCTTCCACTCGCATCCAGAGCCGTCCATCTGGACAAACAACGTCAATATTTGCCCGCACGAATGTCGGCGTTATATCGATAATTCTCAGATAACACGTAAAACGCTCAGAAACCGGTTGGTCGGGACGATATATAGAGACGCTTTTTATTCCCATCGGCAGGATAAGATAGCCGGTCTTGAGGTTTTCAAACGGCCAATATCCGACCAATTGACCAATAGCGTCCATAAATAATGGGTTGATAACAAATGATGGATTCGGATTTGAACGAAACAGATTATCGGTAGGAAGGATTTTGAGTTGTCCTACCAGTCCATCGTCTCCCATCCGGTCTAAGGAAGCCATCTTGTGAAAGCGAGGTCCGTGAAACATATAATGGGTTCTGTAAATCTCCTCTGCTGTTCGTTGCGGCGTGCGTTCAGAAGCGAGCGGGAAGGTTTCTGGACCTGACGGCGCCGCTGGATAAGCATCTTCAAAAACCGTTGTGACCGACATCATAAGCATCGGTCCTTCGAGATTCTCTTCAAGGCTGCGAATCTCAACTTTCACTTCGTCTCCTGATGATGAAGATTCTTGTCGCCTGGCTATAACCTGAAGAGTGACTGGGTTCTCCACTTGAATCCATTGATGCGCTCGGAGGCTCTTTATTCCGACCAATTTTTTGCTCGACATCAGGGTAGAGGCAGCCTCACACATCATTTCCAGACCGACTGTCAGCGGGATAATCGGCACACCTTTCAGAGTTGGGTCGAGATTGGAAATCTCCGGACCGAAAGTATGGTCCTCCATGAAGATATCCTCATTTTTCCAGTCAATACATCGAGTAACTACTATCTCCTCACCCGGCGTCAAGGAGGTTATCTCACCAATAAAAGGAGCCGCGTTTGTTGCCCTCTTGTCCCATCGCTCTCTTGCCCCATCGCCCTCTTGCCCCATTGCCCCCTTTCCATTTCCACCTCCAATTTGCTCACCGAGGAAGTCTATAACTTGTTGGAGCGTTTTAAGGCTGGCAATCTGCTCAATATCCACCTCAGTGTCAGCGGATTGAGAGAAGGCGTAATATTCTTGAAAAGCTCCCAAAATCTCGACCCGTTTAATCGAATCGATGCCTAAATCTGCTTCCATATCCAGATTAAGGTCAAGCATTTCCGGTGGATATCCGGTTTTCTCGCTGACTAATGTCAAGAGAGTTTGCTTCAGTGATTCAATGCTTATCTCAGTGCTTTCTTCAACGTGGTTTACGCCAGTAAATCCCCCCTTGGTAAAGGGGGAAACGTCCTCTGATTTAGCTTCAACCTCTTCTAATCTTTCGGGACTTTGGTCAGAAGGCGGGAAATCGGCAGCTTCAAGATGCGAAGAACCCACCGACACCGTCTTTTGAGGGTCTTGAGAAAGTTCGCACGCCTGTGCGTTGGACGCGGACAGGTCCAAATGTGAGCTTACATTCGCGGTTTGCTCCACAGGAGATATAGTAGTTTCCCCGATTCTCGGGATTTCGCCTCCCTCAACCTGCGGTTGTAGAGACGCAACGGGATGCGTTTCGGAAGGTGTTGCTAGCTCATCCGGATTGCCAGTTGTCTGGATCTCTGATTGTCCGGCTTGAGGCATACTAATGACCGGTCGTTGCGATGAAAGCGGAGCCGATTTGGTCAAGTAAGCCTGCATGACTTGCTGTTGAGTTTCCAGGAAATTTTCCATCGTCTGGAAGTATTGTTGCATGACCAGAGATGAGTTACCGGAAATATCTGAAGCAATAGAAGGATTTGGCGTCCTCTCAGAGATTGGCGGTGGTTGAGAGATTCCTCGCTCCGGGGGTTGAGATTGTGAGACAGTACTTGGCGCTGATGGACTTGCCACTTTCTCGGAAATTGGTGGCGGCTGAGAGACATTCTTCGTTGATGCTCCCGCTGATTGACCCGGTGTTGAGGGAGATGAAAGTGTTGAAGATATCTCTGAAGTCGCGGCTATCTCTTGAGACCTTGAAACCTGAGTTGAAGATTGCGGCTGCGAATCAGTCGATGAAGCATCAGAAGAAGATTTTATTGGGTCCTGTTTAAGCGACTCCTCCACACGTTTTTTAGCCGCTTCTTTTCTTTCCTCTGATATGTCCATAATAGGAAAGTCCAGCATCAACATGACGTTATCTTCTTGCTCTTTCTCATCTATGCTTGCATCCGCTGATGTCAAAGTAAGATTTCGCGGTGAACGTCGAGCGTAAAGATAATCCAACTTCATTGGCACTCCATGTGCGGCTAAAATTCCGACTAAATGATTGAGTTGGGTTATTCCGGAACGCCGGGAAACGTTTGCCGGCATTGCCAGGTAGGAACGACCGCGCAGGATATCATCGACAAATGCAATGAGATTACCCCTAGGCCCTACCTCCACGAATATGCGAGCCCCAGCGTCATACATCGCTTCGATTGTTTTTCTGAATTCCACTGGTCGCATCCAGTGTTCAACAACTATCTTACGGATCTTCTCTGGGTCCTTGGGAAAAGGCGCCATAGTGCTACATGAATATAGCTCAACTTTTGGGGGCTTCATGGGGACATGGGCAAAGTAGCTATAAAGGCTTTCACAAATCTCCTCAAACATTGGCGTGTGATATCCTCGGTCAAACTTCAGCTTCTCATACATAATCCCCTTATTGGACAATAACTCTATGACCTGTTCAGCCGCCCGCTCCTCGCCGACAATTACGACTTGATGAGGGCAGTTATCCATTGCCACGTAGAACTCGCCTTCAACCTCATGCAGAAGAGTTGTGATATTTTCGACATCAGTCCCAACAGCTATCATAGATGCTGAGGGAATAGCCCCATCCGCCGCTGCGCGTTCATAATAGGTATTTAAAATGTTAAGATTCTGGAAATAACTTTCATCGGCGTCTGCGACGCCGGCAGCGAGCAGAGAGGAAAACTCTCCGCTGCTATGCCCAACAATCATATCGGGTCTAATCTCCAGAGCATCCAAAAGTATAGTGAGAGCCCAGTTTGCTGTAAGTACGGCTTCTATAGCTCCATCCATCTCCCAAAGACGTTCTTCCGCTTTCTTACGTTCCTCTTTTGTAAAAGATGGCGCTGGGAAAATAAACTGGCTGGGCAGATAGGGCCGTTTTTGCGCGATGAAGGTTTGGTCTGTTCGGTCGAAGCAGGCTCGAACTTCAGGAAAATGGATGCAAAGGTCGCCAAGCATGTTTACATATTGTGAACCCTCGCCAGGGAAAAGAAAAGCGAGCGTACCCTCGGAGTAAAGAGGCTTTTCAAAAAAGTAAGTGCCTTTGATGTCCTTAATCTGCTTACATTGTTTGTCAGAAAGACGTTCGAGCGCATAATTCAACTTTTGGCTAAGTTCTTCCGCGGATGAAGCGATAATAGCCAAACGATATCTATCATTTTTGCCGAATTCGCATTGAGTATTAAGAGTATATGCCAAATCTTTGAGAGCAACTTGAGGGATGTCTTTAAGATATTGTTGCAACTTCTGAACTTCTCGAATCAGAATGTCACGAGAATCTCTTTCCAGAATAAAGACTTCTGTATCCCACTTTTGGTGGTAATTGGTGCGTTCCGATTCGTCGGAACCGCGATACTCTTCCAATATTAGATGTGAATTTATCCCTCCAAATCCGAAAGCGTTTACGCCGGCTCGTCTGGGAACATCTTTAGAACCGTGAATCCAAGGTCGAGTTTCTGTATTGATGTAGAACGGCGTTTTTTCCAACTCGAATTTGGGATTTGGCTGGTCGCAATTCAGAGTAGGCGGAAGAACCTTATGATAAAGCGCGAGCGCTGTTTTAATAATTGACGCCGCGCCGGACCCAGGCAAAGCATGACCAATCATGGACTTAACGGAACCCATAGCGCACCAAGGGGGCATAGATTCATCTTCCTTTAAGCCAAATACCTGTTTCAGCGCTTCTACTTCAGCGGCGTCACCCACCGGCGTTCCCGTACCATGGGCTTCGAGAAGTTCTATCGTTTTGGGGTCAAGATTAACCATTTCGTAGGCGCGGCGAATCGCCAATGCCGCGCCTTCCACGCGCGGCGCGGTTACGCTCATGGCTCGGCCATCGCTGGATACCCCAACTCCTTTGATGACAGCGTAAATCTTATCTCCATCTCGTTCGGCATCCTCTAATCGCTTAAGGAGAATAACACCAACTCCTTCTCCGGGAATCGTTCCGTCGGCGTCTTTGTCAAATGGTCGGATTTGAGAGTTCGGAGAGACTGCATGGAACGCCTCAAACAGCATCAGCAGTGGAACATCATTACAGACATGTGCTCCACCTGCAATTGCCAGGTCACACCTCCCCGTCAATAGGTCACGAACACACAAATCGGTAGCAATCAAGACAGATGCACAAGCGCCGTCCAACATGAAATTGGCCCCCATGAAATCCAAGCGGTTTGCCGTTCGACCTGTTGTGAGATTCGGAATAAGCGAAGGAGCGGTCTCTGAGTTAAAATTTCGGAGTCCTGAATGCAGTTCCTCCTTTATCTTATCTAGTTCTTCTTGAGTATATTCCGGATGCATAGACTCTATAATCTTTAGCGTCTGTGTGGTTACTACTCTTCGCTGCACCAGGTTGGCGTGCCCGGCGCTGAGATAGTTGCCTTTGCCTATGATAATCTCGGTTCGTTCCATTGAGGAAAATTCCCCCTGGCCCCCCTTTGATAAAGGGGAGGGCAAGTATCCAGCCTTCTCTAACATATTGTAGACTAAATCTAACGTTATATACTGGTCTGGCTCCACTCCTTGGACGGAGATTGGCATAATGCCATACTTCGATGGTGTGAAAGGAATTGCGCCTGGCAAATACCCGCCACGTTTACAATGCAGTTTATCCTCAACGGAATAATCAGCATCATAGAATGTCTCAGGGTCCCAGCGGTCAGATGGGACATCAATGATGCAGTCGACTTTGGATAGAATATTCTGCCAGAAGGTTGCTATATCTGACGCCCCGGCATAAATACATTCCATACCAATAATCGCTATATCTCCCCCACCGGAATTCGAAATTATATCGAATACTGCTTCATCAGTTTGGAATTTCTGAGCTTCAGTTTTACTCATTAAACACCTCTGAATCTCTGTACAAATAAATTTTGGTGATTGGTGACTTTATGCAAATTGAAACGACGTTACCCAAACCTTCGCCATGAATCTCACCATAGCCCTTATCAACGCCAACTTCCTTATAGCCAGATGGTTTCGTGCAACACTCATCGGACGAGACAGTGTAATGAACTTCAACATGACCGTTGCGGAGAATAAGACGCAACGTACCTTTGGGGAGACGATTTCCATTAAGAGGAATAGCAATGCGTTTACCACGTTCCAATCCCATCACCTTTATCCACGCTTGACCGTTGCGCTCGAAAGCCGTGTAACAACCTGTATCAAGAATAATCTGATTGTCCACCCTGGTCTTTCCGTGCTTGTAGTATTTTCGCATCATACGCCGAAGATAACAGTCCTCGTAAACAGCCGCTTGCGTTCTTCTTCGTCAGCAGAGCCTTGCGGGAACGTCAAATTTACGACCTTCTGCTAACCACCTATCACGGATTTCTCGGTGTGTCAAACCGACACCGGAGATTGACCCGTAACGATGCCAGACTTCTTTGCGAATCTTTCCAAGCCTTCTGGCAATTATTGAATCTCCTTTTTGAATATAATCCACAGGCACTTCAGAACTCCAATTAAAATAAAAAAAGAAGCCTGTACATGATTCTCCAGGAGCTAAGGAGATTTTACGCCGCCTAAAAAGAAAATCATGATTGTCAACGTATTCGCTTTTTATGGGCAAAAATCCTTTTTGACTGGATTTTCATAATTCCTGTCGGAGTTCTTATCGATACCTATTCTCCCGTCAAGCGATTCAAAGATTTACTGCAATTATGCTCCAAATCCTCCAATAATCCCAATAAACGTCCATTCTCCCCAATGAATGCCACATCCGCACGTATTACATTACCTTTAGAAGCAGGGCGAATACGAACTTGACAACTAATATTTTCCCCATTGAATTCGCCAAAGCGTTTGTAGGTCCCAAAACGTCCGGGCAATGACGTCATATCCCAATACATCCTGCCCCACAAGATAGTGAGTTGAAGTCCACAGTCCACGACCACCGGATCGATAATCCACGAGCCCCGAGATGCTTTTGCAAGACAATTCTCAGGAGAAGAAGCAGCAAGAGAAGCGATAATTCCATTATCGCCAATTTCATCAATTTTGGTAATTCTCTGAAGGATAGGTCCGTGGAAGAGCCATTGCTTATAGGCTTTTTCGATGTCCATTGGGAAAGGACGCTTTTCCTTAAGAATAAGTTGCTCATCCTGCTCAGAAACTTCTTCTGAAAGCTCTTTAGCTAACTCGGCTGTGGCCTGGTAGTAAGTGCGTTTGGGCTTTTCCGCAACTGATTCGATGCTTAACTCTACCTTCAACCGTTCCGAATTCCGAATTCCGGCTGGCTTGGCTATCACTTGAATCGACTTAGTGCCGCTATTTAAGATAATTCCTCCAAGGGCGCGCAGGTCAGAAATCTCTACCAATTCAGACTCTGGCCAACAAAGAGAAACAATTTCCGCCATGAGTTCTAAAGTAAAAGCCATAGGTAAAACGGGTTTGCCATCTAGTTGATGATGCTGAAGATATAAATCTTGAGTTGGATCCAAATGCTTCACAATCACAAAAGCACCATCTTCTCTTATCGATGGAGAGACATGTTCATTCGGGGGTTGTGCTCCTGAGACGACCAATGGCGTCTGTTTCTGAATTAGCGTGGGAAATTTGCGTTTGAGATTTTCCCATCCTCCACCGCCTAAAATAACCTCAGCCTCGCCTTTTCGCCCATAACGGAGTTCCTCATCTAACTTGCGCGGCCCAACAGACTTCGGCACTAATTCAAGTCCGATTTGAGCGAACTGTTTCTCTAACGCCTCTGAGACCATGCCACCCGAGCGCGCCCATGGCCCCCAGATAACTGAAACGACCCGCCCCGGCCAATGCTTGTCAAGGTAGATAGCTAATTTATTGTATACTTCATTGGCGGCGGCGTAATCGCTTTGTCCGCGATTACCAAAACGCCCCGCTACTGAGGAAAATATAACCAAAAATTTTAGTGACTCAGGACGTAGCTTGCGACTTAGAATAAATATACTTTCAACTTTAGTGTCAAATACTCTATCGAAAGATTCTGGTGTTTTATCCCGAACTAACTTATCTTCGATAGTCCCGGCGCCGTGAATTACTCCGTCCAATCGTCCATACGTTTGGTATATCTCATCTATAACATTGCCGAATATCTGTTCATCTCGCACATCCGCTTGGTAGTAATGCACTTTGGCTCCGGCGTTCTGCATTGCAGCCAAGTTTGAACGCATCTCCCTATCTTTAAGCAAACGGTTATATACCGCTTCCACTTGGGCTGGTGTAACAGTTTGACCCTCTCTGCGAATTGTTGTCATAATTGCGGATTTCAACTCTTGCGGTGAATTTAACCCGGCGGTCTCCGGAGATTCTTGGGGTTCTGGCAATGGAGAACGTCCTATCAATAAGAGCGTAGGCTGATAGTTTTTCGCCAATTCTAAAGCGACATCAGCGGTAATGCCCCTGGCGCCGCCAGTTACCATGATTACCCAATCAGAATCTATTTCCAACGACGCCGACCCGGTCTTATTCACCGGAGATAGCATCGGTTGGAGAACAAGGCGTTTCGAATCAGAATAACCTACCTCCACTCGTCCATCTTCTGTTGTAATCTCTCGCATCAGATGGTCAGCGATAGTTGAAACAGATTCATTGCGGTCAAAGTCAACGACTTTTATATGTACGTCCGGCCACTCATAAGATATGGTCTTCAGAAACCCGGAGACACTAGCCTGCCCTGGAAAGAACGGTTTGCTCTCCGTATCTGTTGTGTCAATCTGTATTGGCGCGGACGAATAAGTTCCTCCCATCGCAGACGCCGCTATCAAACATCCACCTTCGGAATTCGGAATTATATCGAATTCCGTTGACGGCTGTCTTAATTCATCGCCTAATGCCTTAGTCAAGTGGAAAAGACTCTTAATTTCTAATCGAAGACGCTCTCTGAAGTCTTTAAGGCTCATCTCCTCAAAAGGAAGTGCAGCTTTGAGGGGGAGTAGATGAATTAGGCCGCCAATAGGACCCTGCCGCTGATGAATAATGTCTATCAGTCGAGTAACCTCTTCTGGGGAAGTGATATCTGCTGTGTAGTGTCCTTGGTTAATTTCCTGTACCTCTTCGCCCATCCTGACAAGGGCGATAGCGTTGCCTTTGGAACGAATATCTTCAGCAAGAGTTTGAGCGACTCCGCCCTCATCATCAGTCACAACTAATACTCGATTTGTAGGGAGTGTCTTTGGACGCTGATACTGGTCAATGAGAGGCGCCTCTACCGCGGTTAAAGTATAACGCTGGACAACACCATCATCAGAAGGTTGTGCAGCTATTGATTCAACTTCCGTCACACTGTTGGCGACTGGTGATTGGTGATTGGTGATTGGTGATTGGTGAGTTACGGTCGGTTTGGAAATCTCTCCTACGGAAACATCAGTTTTAGGCGCCTGCGGCTCACCCCCGTCTTCGTCGGGATGTTCCACGCGTATAGACGCCATGCGACCTTTTATCCAATCGATAATACCTCGTAGCGTCTTTCGACCAGCTAGTTCTTCCAATTCTACTTCAACATTTTCCTGCTCTGGCAAGATATATCCTTCCTGGAAACTACCCAGAATTTCGATGCGTTTGATAGAATCTATTCCAAGGTCTGCCTCCAAATCTAAATCCAAATCGAGCATCTCTACCGGATATCCCGTTCGCTCGCTAACTATCTGAAGTAAACGAGCCGTCAATTTCTCTTCATCCAGTATTTCTGTTTGGATACCTTCATCTAAACTAATTCTTTCATCATCCGTCACTTCCCTAACAGGCTCACTTTGAGTCATAAGCGCTTTATTCTCCGGTGTTGAAGTTGATTTTATGATAGCGCTATCGGGTGTAAATAAGCTATCATTTTCGTGGTGCGTGGTGTGTGGCGCGTCCGTTTCATGAGCGACTTCCCCTCGGTCTAAGGACATAATACTGGTTTGTTCCAAAGGCAGTGGCTTCTCCTCCTGTTGCGCGACATCAGGAATGCCGATGGTAGAATCAGTATGTTCCATCTGAAGATAAGTCAACATAACGTTTTTCTGAGTATCCAGAAACCGATTCATCATCCGTTGAAACTGCGCCATGACCTGCATACTGCCATCTGAGGAGGATTTCGGCGTAACTTGAGATTTAGGCTTTGATGAATGAGCCATCCTCCCCGAAAAAATCGGGATTTTCAACTGGTCGGAAACTGCTACGTTTTTTTGTTCAGATTCAATTTGGCGAAGGGAGGCGTCTTCTACCCTCTTGTCCTCTTGCCCCCTCGCTTTGCCCTCTTGCCGAACGTCATCGGCAACAACCAAACGGATTGGAGAGATAACCTCATCTGGTTTAGCAGCGTCCCGAATAGGTTTGGCGCGGCTACCATTTACCAGCCAAGTAGTGGAAGAAAGTTCCACTTGACCCGTTTCCTTCTCCAGAGCGTTCAGGTTGAGTTGTCGAACCGTTCTTCCTGAGTAGAGACTCTCAGGATTGATTGGCACTCCCTCAGAGGCCAAACGTCCTAGAAGATGATGAAGTTGAAGTATTCCCGAGCGTTCTTTTTGGTCAGAAGCTACTATCAGAGCGGGGCGGTTGGAAAGAATCTGCTCCGTAAGCCCGGTCAATACGTTGCGTGGACCAACTTCCACAAATATTCTCGCCCCGGCCTTATATAGCGCCTCAATTTCAGTAATAAAGACAACTGGGCTAACGAGGTGTTCAGCCAATTGTTCAGCAATAGCCTTCGGTTCCTTAGGATAACTTTCGGCAGTTGTATTCGAAAAAACATCTATCTTAGGTTCGGACAAATCGACATGCGAGAGGAAATCAGCTAGACGCTTTTTAGCGGCAGCTACGATTGGGGAGTGAAAGGCGCAAGCGACGGGAATTAAACGAGCCCGTATTCCCTTAGCGTTGAAGCGTTCGATAGCTTGTTCGACTGAATCGTGATATCCTGAGATGACCGTTTGTTTGGGGGCATTCAGGTTAGCTATACCGACGTTATCTATCTTTCCGATAACTTCAGTAACAATTTGAGCCCCGGCTTCGACTGCCGCCATAGCGCCCGGTTCTGGCGAAGCGGATTCAACGATAAATCGTCCCCTGGCTTCCGACAAAGCTATGAGCGCCTCTTCGCTGAAAACGCCTGCGGCGCAGAGGGCGACATACTCTCCATAACTATGTCCGGCGACAAAATCCGGCTTAACACCTAGATTTTCTAGGAGATGGAACATGCCCATGTTCGCCGCGCCAATCGCCGGCTGGGCTATATTTGTCTGTTTTAGATCTTCTCGTCGAGCTTGTTCTTCTTCCTCACTAAATGTAGGCGGTGGGAAAATATAAGTGCTCAGAGGCTGAGAAAGTTTTTGATGTAGAACTCTGTTTGCTCCTTCGAAACATGCTCGCACTTCCTCAAACAGAATGGATAAATCACCTAGCATGTTAATGTATTGTGACCCTTGTCCGGGAAATAAAAAGGCGACTTTTCCTTCGCGAGCTAATGGCTGCTCAGAGTAGTAAATCCCGCGCGGGTCATTAATTTTATCCGCGGATGACAACGATTTTTGCGCCCAAATCAGTTTTTGATGCAGGTCTTCTAAAGAGGTGGCAACCAATGCAAGCTGCAATCCCTCCTTGTTCCCTCCCTTATCAAATGGGATATCTTCATAAAGTTTGTTCAGTGTATAGGACAAATCTCGAAGGGTCGGTTTAGCGCCACGGGATAGAGATTTTTCAACAGAATCTACGGCTTCGAGAATCTCTCGGCGCGAATTTCCACCAAAGAGAAATAGTTCGCTCGGCCATTCCTGCAGAGCCGCGTCATTATCGGCTGCGCCGAGATAATCACCAGTATATTCTTCGAGCACCGCATGAAAGTTGGTGCCGCCGAAGCCGAAAGCGCTCACCCCAGCTCTACGAGGATATTCATTTTCAAGTATCCACGGACGCGTCTCTGTGTTCACATAGAATGGACTAGCCTCAAAATTCGCTCTGCTATTTGGTTTATCTACGTTTAATGTGGGTGGCAGCACCTTGTGATGTAAAGCTAACGTCGCTTTGATTAAACTGGCCACACCAGCGGCGCATTTGGTATGCCCTATCATGGACTTTACAGAGCCGATAGCACACCATCGGAATCCGGAATTCGGATTTCGGATTTCGGAATTAAATACCTTGCAAAGGGCTTGGACCTCGGCTTG
>DTYX01001137.1 GCA_012961655.1 Candidatus Poribacteria bacterium | reverse complement strand
TAAAATATTTAACGCAAAGGCGCTACGGGCGCAAAGGAGGAAAAATATTCTTTGCGTCTTTGCGTTAAGTTCCTTTTTTGGGTCCATCAACAAGTTTGTAACACCACCTCACTCAGAAATTGCTTTATATCCGCCGCTGTCGGTAGTGCAGGTATGACGCCTGACTTTGTGCAGGTCAGAGCACCTGCGGCGTTGGCGTAGACCATTATTTCACGTAATCGAGAATCAGGAAGTTTGGCGCCTTTTTCTTCTTTCATAAGTTTGAAGAGCATCGCTGCCACAAATCCATCACCAGCCCCAAGTGGGTCTACAACATCCACTTCAAATCCATCGATGTAGCCCTTTGAAACACCATCGTTGTAGTAGCAGCCTTCCTTGCCTCTGGTAACCACAACTAAATTCACGCCGCCGTCGAGAAGTTTTTCGCTACCTGCGTCAAGGTCGGAAGTGCTAGTGATAAATTCCCACTCCTCCTCGGCTAACTTGGCGACGTTGGCGAATCGCATCGTTTGCCAGATTAGTTCTTTCGCTTCATCTTCTGGCGAATCCCAGAGCGTCGGCCGCCAGTTCGGGTCGTAGGACATCAAAAGGTCATTATCAGCGGCTATCTGTATTGCGCGCATGACCGCTTCACGGGATGGACTATGGCTGAGGCTCACCGAGCCCCAGTGGAAAACGTCCGCCGATGAAATGTAATTTACGTCTATATCACTAGTCCGTAACAGGATGTCCGCTCCGGGGTTGCGGTAGAAAAATATATCCTTGCTTTCATCCTCTCTGGTGGCTACAAAAGCTAAAGTGGTCCGCGCGTTCTTTTCCTGTTTCAGGTGAGAAACATCCACAGAACAGTCTTCCAATGTCTTTTTTAGTATATCTCCAAACGGGTCATCGCCTATCTTTCCGATAAATCCACAATCTACCCCCAACTTTGCTAACCCCGCCGATACATTCGCGGGAGCGCCGCCTGGCGCCCAGCCAAAATTGAGGGTCACCATTAATTCCTCTAAAGTAGCATTTTTTATCAGTTCAGATAGAGGAACCTTTATCTTCTTCTCGGTGGCAAAATCGATAAGTAATTCTCCAATACAAATAGCTTTCGGCATTCTTCCCTCCTCTGCAAATTTCATTGGTATTGAAACAATTGTCAAATTTTAGTCTCAGAATCGCAGAAACTACATTTTATACCAATTCTCCTTGAAAATAAAGCATAAGATGTTGAACTTTAACACTGAGGCACTGAGACGCGGAGGGGTCGCGGAGAGTTTCCGGAGAGTTCCTCTGTGTCTCCGTATCTCTGTGTTTAAGATGATGTGATCATGACAGCTACGATATGCTTAGGATATTTATGATAGCGGCGATTGGCGCGCTTCGCTTTTTCACAACCAGATGCTCTTTTTTCAATAGTACTATGAGCCTCATGAATGACTTGCGGCGCAAGGTTCACTACGTCGATATTATTCCTTTTTTGCCCAAGTTTGAGATAGATAAAGTATTCGATATTTCCCGCCGGTCCTGTGATTGGAGAATATGTAACTCCTGATACTGTAAAGCCGTTACGAATTGAAAAGTTTGTTAATTCAACAATCACCTGCTTATGAACCTCTGGGTTTTTGACGACGCCTCCTTTTTCGACGAGATGTCTTTGGGCTTCAAATTGTGGTTTGACGAGCGCGATAATATCGCCGCTTTTGTTGAACAATGTCGCCACGACTGGTAACACTTTTCGGAGGGAGATGAAGGAGACATCTACTGTCGCAAGTTCTATTCGCTTGCTAAAATCGCTGCGTTGGACGTAGCGGATATTGGTTCGCTCAAGCACTTTCACGCGCGGGTCATTGCGCAATTTCCAGGCAAGTTGCCCGTAGCCTACATCGACAGCGTATACGAATTTCGCCCCATGCTGAAGGAGGCAATCGGTAAATCCGCCTGTGGAGGCGCCGACGTCTATCGCGACTTTACCACTAACGTCAATGTCAAAATCCCGCAGAGCTTTTGCCAATTTCAAGCCGCCACGGCTGACGTAAGGCGTATTTTCCCTAATCTCAATGGAAGCATCAACCGAAAAAAATTTGCCGGGTTTATCAGCTTTCTGACCATCCACCAAGACTTTGCCTGCCATGATTAATCTTTTGGCTCTTTCTAAGCTATCGACCAATCCGCGCTCAACCAGCATAATATCTAACCTTCTGGACATGATGAGTTTTAGCCTCCACGAAAAGATGCGAAAGGGGAAAGTAAAGATTATATTTACCGCATTCCACATTCCCAATTCCGAAGGGGGCAGGGGAATTTTTATCTCTAATGATATTATACATTTAAATTCATGTCAAGTTTTTTCTATAGAGCCGCAGATAAAGTGTAGGTTTTTTCTATACTTTTGCGTTTTTTTCATGACAAAAGAAATGAAAGAAGGTACGCTCTTGAAGCCCAGAAAACATAAGGGTTTTATGGGGGATATTATAAGGGGATACAACTTTTTCGATTTCTCATTCCTTTTACCCCCGGCTCCAATGCATTGACAGTACCTGTTGGAGAAGGAGGATAGTCGAGAGGAGATTTTTGGATGGAGTTTTAGCATTGACCGATTTGGAAAAAGAGAGTATAATATACAATGAGTTAATCAGACAAGCAACACGCGCGTCCAGCCTGGAGGAGTTTAAAAAATCACTGCGGAGTTGAGGTTGCCTATAGAAACTGAATTTTTGGGAAAAACTCGGTTTCTGATTCTTTTTCTGAATCTCTATAGCTTTACCATCAGAAAGGAGATTAGCAAAAATGTTACCAGTAACCACTCATCACTCACGTTTTCAAAAGTTTGGAAGACTTTTGAAAACTTACTTAGTCGTTGGTATCTTTCTCACTTTATTTCCCACCATTGTTGACCCTCAAAATAAACCTCTGCCTGATTTCGCTGTTACTACGGATAGCATCACATTCTCCAATGATTCTCCGATGGAAGGCGAGGAGGTTGTTATCAAGGTAATGGTAAAAAATATCGGTGATGTGACGCCGACCATGAATGAAACGCTGGAAGTTTGGATATACGAAGGCAATCCGGATGAAGATGCGTTGCAGATGAAAGTTGACGATGTCATAATTAGCTTAGAACCGGGCAAGTCGAAACCAGTTAGCGCGGATTGGCGCTTTCGAACTGGTACACACTACGTTCACGCTGTCGTCAATCCTTTGGAAAAGGGGGGAAAAGGGGGGATTTCTGAATTGTTCATCGAGGAGAAGTCACTGAGAAATAACATCGCTTCAAAGCCTATTACCGTCAAGAAGAAGACTTTTCCTAAAGCGACGGAAGAACAGATTGACGCAGCGATAAAAAAAGGGCTCGATTGGATTAAAAGACAGCAAGGCAAACACATCCGTAAATGCCCTCAAGATGGAGTTGAAAACCCGCCGCTTTTGGCGAATTGTATGATTTGTCAGGCCTCATTAGTTGGACTGCCGGTAATCAAAATACCTAAAGAATACTGGGATTTGGGAGAGGGGCCTATCCCACCCACCTGCCTCGCCGTATTGACCTTGCTTTCAGGTGGGGCTCCCGTATCCGACAAAGCGGTGCAGGATGGTTTGACGTACATCCTCAATGCGGATTGGAATAATTTCGATGTATACGATTTCTCGATAGTAATTCCAACACTTGTGGCGACAGGCGATAAAGAGAGATATTTCGACCGCGTGCAATTCGCCGTAGACCGATTAATCAGCAGGCAACTGTTAATAGAAAAAAATGCGAACAGCGATATCGATGACGGCGGCTGGGGATACGGCACAGTTGCGGATGGCGCTCATCTGCAGTACGCTATTTATGCGTTATACACTGCAAAGCAGTGGGGAATTGAGGTACCCCAAAGAGTATGGGATAGGGCCGTTGGTTGGGTTCGGCGAAATCAAGATGAAAAAAGCGGGGGCTGGTACTACAACTTAGTGGAGAGTCTATGGGCGGAAGGTGTCTACGGCAGCATGACAGCTACTGGCATCATGGCGCTGAAAGCCGCTGGCGTGCCGCTGAGCGATAAACAGATGCAGAAAGGATTTGAATGGCTGGAGAAATACTACACCATCACCAGCAATCCAGGGGCATTTTCCTGGCAATATTACTTTCTCCTCACTCTTGAACGCGCTTTCGATATGCCGCCGAGACAGGATGAGTTCGCTGGCCACAATTGGTATGAAGAGATTGCAAACATGCTGGTCGCGGAACAGCAACCGGATGGCAGGTGGGTCGATATCGAAGACTATTTCCCGACAACCTGTTTTGCGCTTCTATTTCTCACAAGAGCGGTACCACAGCCAACTTCACCCGATTTAGGCATAATCGAAGATAGTATCCGATTCTCCCCGCCGTCTCCACGCGAAGGGGAGCCGATTAGAATCACCGCCACTGTTATAAACACCGGGGCGGAATTGGATGACATGGTCGATGTGGCTTTCTACGATGGAAATCCGCAAAGAAGGGGCAAGCAAATTGATTCTCAGAGGATTATATTTTCCTCCTCACGCTCCGACGCTACCGCTTCCATCACCTGGAAAGCAAAAGGCGCAAAACGTCACAAGATTTACATACACATCGACCCCGCCGATAAGGTCGCCGAATTAAGCGAAAAGAACAATATCGCCGTGAAAGAAATCACCATTCGCCCTGAATCCGCTGCTCCGGTCAGTGAAGAGTTAAATCAAATCAAGAAAATCAGAGAGGGTGTATATCAAATTGGTAGACATCCGAAATACCTCATTTTGGACGTCAATAAAAATGAAATTACTATTCCCGGTAAAATTAGAAAAACCGAGGGCATCGTCGAATATTTGGCAACCGGAGAGTTAGGAAAGACACACGAGAGCGTGTTAATTCTGGATGTTGAACCTATCCATCTTCAAGTCGCTCTGCTTAGGTTAGGGATGGAATTCGGCAGTAACCTGCGCTACCAGGGCGACCCGCTTCCGCCTAAGGGTGACCCAGCGGAGATTTGGGTTGAATGGGAAAGTAGCAAATCTCAAACTGGCCGGACAGGCAAACGCACGCTCTATCGAGCTGAGGATTTAGTGTACAATGTCGCAAAAGGCGCGCCGATGCAACATACTAATTGGATCTTTACCGGAGCTAGAATCATCGACAACCGCATCTTTACAGCACAAGCCACCAAAAGCATAATAGCGATATACCGAGATGCGGATGCCATATTTAACAATCCACTTCCCGGCGGAACCGACGATACTACATATCGCGTGAATTCTGTAGTCGTGCCACCCGAGGGAACAGAGGTAAAGCTGATTATCAAGCCGGTCAAGAAGGTTGGGTAGAAGGTTATACAACCTCAAAGTTTTGAATATGTCAAAAGCATTGAATAGACCAGACGAGACTACAAAAAAGCGGGGCCGTATCCCACGAAATGGCTCTTCTACATTTAGTAGTTCGTCGCCCCAAACAGAGTGGGATAGTTTCAAAGAGAGATGACATGATACTAGGAGCGCACGTATCCACCCAAGGTGGATTGCATAACAGCATTTCAATCGGTGAGGGATTGGGTTGTCAAGCAATCCAGATCTTTACCAAAAATCCGAATCGTTGGGTTGGTAAAGAACTGATTGACAACGATGTCAAGATGTTTGTGCAGCGATGGCGAAATTCAACAATTGACATCGTTTTAGCCCACGATAGCCATCTTACCAACTTGGCTTCGACAAAACCCGATGTGCTTGCACGGTCTTATGAATCTTTTCTGCAAGAAATCGATAGGGCATCTCGCCTAAAAATTCCGTATCTTATAACACATCTCGGCGCTCACCTTTCCGCGGGTGAAAAAGCAGGGTTGCGTTTGTTAAGTGAAAATCTGAATAAATTGTTGCATGAAACGATAGAAGCAGATGTAACGGTTCTACTGGAGACTACTGCTGGACAAGGTACTAATTTGGGATATAGATTTGAGCAGATTAAACAAGTGATGGATTCAATTGAGCAAAAGCATCGCATCGGTGCATGTGTTGATACCTGCCACATCTTTGCCGCTGGCTATGATATTCGTACTGCGGAGAGCTATCAAGCAACTTTTGACAAATTTGACCGTATAATCGGAATTGAACATTTAAAAGTGTTCCACCTCAATGATTCAAAGTCTGGATTCAACAGTCGAGTTGACAGACATGAACATATCGGCAGCGGGGAAATTGGCTTGGAAGGATTTAAATTTTTAATAAGCGACGAAAGATTTAAAAGGGTTCCCATGATTATAGAAACTCCACAGAGTGGAGAGATGCACCAAATAAATCTGGAGATTTTGAAGAGATTGATTGGAGGATAGATGTAAATGTCCCTTGGATTTTGGGAAGTTGTCATACTAATTATACTGGTAGTGATGGTTGTTTTAGTTTCCCGCTATCAAACGAAACGGATTTGCCCTAAGTGTGGTTTTGCCATTAGAACTTACACTAGAAGTTGTCCAGAATGTGGCGTGGTGTTTCCGAAAAAACAGACTATTCAACGGAAGGGCTCAAGCAAGAAATAGAAGAGTAAAAGCAAAAAGATTTCTATGATAATTTGACTTTGGTAAATAAAAACCGAGATGCAGTGGTAGAACACCATTTGAAAACCACCTACCCAAATGTCGCTATGATTTTGGAGGGCTTATGAATTCTTACGAACGCATGATAAATTTATTTGAGGGAAAACCACTTGACAGATTACCGGCGCAACCGATTTGTATGACATTCGCGGCGCGCTTGGCGGGCGTGAAATACTACGATTATGTGACTGATTACCGCGTTTTGGTTGACGCGCAGCTCAAAACTTATGAAGAATTTGGATTCGATATTGTAACATTATGTTCCGACCCGTGTAGGGAAGCTGTGGATTGCGGCGCTGAAGTGAGATGGTTTGAAGACCAACCTCCGGCGCACGACCCAAATAATCCGCCTCTGAAAGATAAAAACAGATTACTCACCTTGAAGCAACCTGATCCGCTAAGCGGCGGACAGATGCACGATAGAGTGAAAGGCGCTGAGCTATTCCGAGAAAAGGTCGGCGGTGAGATTCCCATTCTCGGCTGGATTGAAGGCCCAATGGCGGAAGGGGCGGACCTGCGTGGCTTCGATATCATGACGGATATCGTCGATGACCCCAAATTTGTCATCGACCTGTTTGAATTTATCACCGAGATGGAAATCAATTTTGCGCAAGCTCAGATTGATGCCGGCGTGGACATTATAGGCATCGGCGACGCCGCGGCTTCATTGGTTGGCCCCGATATGTATCGGGAGTACATTTTGCCCTACGAAAAGCGGATGATTGACGCCATTCACGAGATGGGCTGCCGCGTTAGATTACACGTCTGCGGCAATATCGACCACCTTCTCCAGGACGTGGGTGGGCTCGATGTTGATATGTTCGATATCGACTTTCTGACCAATCTCCGTCTAACCAGAGAAACTTTAGGTTCAGATGTCGCTATCCTTGGCAATATCGAACCGGTGAAATATTTCCTCGAAAGCACAGCAGAGGATGTGTATAATGGGTTGTCCGAATGTCATAAAATTGTCGGTGACAGATATGTGGTCGGCCCTGGCTGTGAAGTGCCGCCGAAAAGTAAGTATGAAAACGTGCGAGCGATTATGGAATACGCCAAAGCAACCGTGGGATAACAGCGCAATAGTACACTGTTAAGTAAGTTCTGATAGTTTTAGGCAAAATCGTAGGTCGATTTTCCAAAATCTTTTCTTGATTCATACTCTCTACGCTTTTTAACCCGTATAGAAAGTCGCGATATATATCCTTTCTTAATTGGCTCATCTCTAATATATCTAGTTTACTTTTATCTGAAAAATATTTTTCTAGCTTTTTATATATCTTTCTACCTTGACCCTCTGCAAATAAGGCAACTTGCTC
>DTYX01001136.1 GCA_012961655.1 Candidatus Poribacteria bacterium | reverse complement strand
TCGGGCTCATAACCCGGAGGTCGTGGGTTCAAATCCCACCCCCGCAACCAGTTTTTCCTACCCGATGGTTCGCTAACCCAGGTGAAATTATCTTTTCCTTTCTTTTATTTTGCCGGTGTAGCTCAGAGGCAAGAGCGCACGGCTCATACCCGTGTCGTCTAGGGTTCGAGTCCCTACACCGGCACTCCTCATCTATTTTCATGAAATTTTTATCATCACAATTAACAAACTATCGTCCCTTTAAGCATCAGTTTAATTGATTTCAACCGCGATGTGATAAAGATATGAGGGAAAAGGGGGTTGTACTTTCTCCCTAAGTGAAAAACTCGTATTGATTCTAATTTTATCGACGTAATACAAAGAATATGCTAAAATTGAGTTGAAATTGACGGTAGACCGCAACCATAGGCTACCGATTAGCGATAAATTTAGGGAGGAACTTTTTTATGGCAGAAAAGAATTGGCAAGTTTCACCAAGTCATACCGCACTCAGAGTGAAAAATCTCAAGGAGTGCATCAAGTTTTACAATGAAGTTCTCGGTTTGCCGATTACTCGATTGGTTGGAGAGCCTGATAATCCACGCGGCTGTTTCCTGCCGGGTCTGGAGTTAATCAAAGATGAGACGATTACTCCGGAAGAATCGCGGCGGCTGGTACATATCGGCTTGAAGGTCAAAAACCCTGAGGCGGCTATCGCTGATTTGAAAGCACAAGGGGTAAAGTTTCAAGAGCGTGAAAGACTAATGCCCGCTTTCTTTTCCGACCCAGATGGCAATATAGTTGAATTCGTTTGATAGTTTCTGAACGAAAGTGCATTGAATCTGTCGATGCACTCCACATTTTAGAAGATGCTTATTCAAACAATTTAATTGCGCACAAAGGAGAATAAGATTTATGTACGCCGACATCAAAGAGGATTTATCGGTCCAAAAGACCAGAGCGCTTCAGGTTGATATGCCATCTAACTTGGATAATATTCGTATTATTTTGGTAGAGCCACAGATTCCAGGAAATATCGGCTCCACCGCTCGGGTCATGAAAGGGATGGGATTATCGCAATTAGTTCTGGTTAATCCCGCGCCCTGGCGCGATGCTCCAGATAGTTGGCGGATGGCATGTTCTTCGACAGATATTCTCGGAAACAGCAGCGTCGTCTCAACCCTGGAGGAAGCATTGGAAGGTGTACATTATCTTGTTGGCACAACGCACCGTAAACGCGCTGATATACTTCCGCAGGCAATTACGCCGCGTGAAACAGGGGAAAAAATCGCCGCTGTTTCACAGAATAAAGTAGTCGGCTTACTCTTTGGGCGTGAGGATAAAGGATTAACAACTGAAAATCTCAGTCTTTGCCAAATTTATTCCAGCATTCCTATGGCGCGGAAAAATCCTTCACTAAATCTCTCACACGCTGTAATGGTATTCGCTTATGAAATCCTTATGGCAAGCCTAACTGAAATTCCACCGGAAAGGTTAGACCTTGCAGAAATATCGGAAATTGAACGATTCTACCAACGGGTGGCAAAACTGATGGCGCGTGTCGGTTTCGCTCCATATAACGATGATTGGAACACCTTGTTATATGCCCTCCGACGCGTTTTCGGACGAGTAAGCTTAGAAAAGCGCGACCTAAATACGCTTTATCTAATTTTCGCTGAAATTGATAGATATATTACACGAGCTATCGAAAAACCTATATTCTAACGCACGTTCCGCTGACGAGTATTTTGATAAGCGATATGCTCTATCCAAAATTCACACCCCAGAAGCATGGAAAATCACACCGGGGAGCGAAGATATCATAATTGCCATTGTTGATTCCGGTGTGGATTATGACCATCCTGATTTAACGGATAAAATATGGACAAATAAAGGCGAAATTCCCAATAACGGTAAAGATGATGATGGCAACCATTACATCGACGATTACTACGGTTTCAATTTCGTCGGGGCGACAGGCGCTTTTGGAGAGATGCAAAAGGAGCGCCTGCTACGTATTCACCAAAACTCAAAATTAAGGAGGATGAATTATGTCACGCTTCATCTGTCCAATTACTGATTTTGGCTTTAAGAAACTCTTCGGCGAAGAGGAGAGCAAGGAAGTTCTGAAAAGTTTTCTGTTCCACATTCTCAATTTAGAATCAGAAATTGCTGACATTTCCTTTTTGCCCCAAGAACAACTCCCCTCTGCCGAAGATGAACGACTTGGAATTTATGATTTGTATTGCATTGACGAAAAAGGAAGACGGTTTATTGTAGAAATGCAAAGGGCAAGCCAGATGTATTTCAAAGATAGGTCTATCTATTATAGTACCTTCCTGATTGCCCAACAAGCTCAGAGGGGAGACTGGGATTACCAACTCAATGCAGTCTACTGTGTCGGAATCTTAAACTTCAACCTTACAGAAGACGGGCGGTACATACGAACTTGTAAAATCTGCGATATAGAAACCCATGAGATATTCTACGACAAACTTACCTTCGTCTATATCGAGTTGCCGAAATTCAATAAAGGGTTAAACGAACTGGTGAGTTTGGCTGATAAGTGGATTTATTTCTTGAAACATCTCTCTGAGCTTGAGGAAATCCCCCAGGAGTTGTCGGATGAGCCGATAAGCGCCGCTTTTAAAATGGCGGAGATAGCGGCTTACAACGAAGCGGAACGCTTTGCTTACCAGAGAAGTTTAAAACGTCTTAGAGATAGTTACGGGCAGATAGAGTACGCTAGAATAACGGGGAGAGAACAAGGCGCCCTAGCTGCCTTGCGCGGGACGCTTCTTTTATTGCTGCGCGAAAAGTTTGGCCAAATTCCACAAGCTATCGAAAGGCAGATAGAGTCTATCCAAGATAAAGAGAAATTGAATCTGCTACTGACGCAGGTGGTTAGTGCGGATTCTATTTCTGAATTAGATTTTGAAATCTGAATAAAAAGGAATTTGACAAAATTATGTTCAAAGCGGACGCTGTGTTCACCACTGATTTAACCTCGATGGGAGTATACGCATTAAGTTAAGGGTGAGAATCCCCATCAAAACAGGCTTGGGACAATTATAGTAAGTTTACTAAATAAAGGCGAAGGGTGAAAGTCT
>DTYX01001135.1 GCA_012961655.1 Candidatus Poribacteria bacterium | reverse complement strand
CGTTGCTTTTTACTGAGCGAATCGAACATAGTTGATTTATCCTTTCTATAGACGTTCAGATAATGTTTGAGAAAACGTAGCCCCTAGGCCTACGCCTAGGGATGCAAAGTCAGTGCCTGGTATCTTCTGTCTATGTGCCACCAGTTACCAATTCGGCGATTCTATGGTCAAACGGCATTAGTTTTCAAATCTCTTTTTCTGAATATCTTGAAGTTTTTGTTTTTTTGACAGTCCAAGAAGTCAGCATGATAGCCGTTAAAAGATACTTGATTAGTCGCTCAAAATCTATATTTTCGTCGCAATACCGAATGAGCGACGAAAACAGATTCAGACGGAAGCGATTGGGCGCACTTCAATAACCTCCGCTGACCACGGAGGCATGCGGCGGCTTATCGAGAATGTGCCATTCTTTCGGTCGAATCTGCCTCCCTTAGGATTGATATACCATCTATCGCGGTCAAGGCTCATCTCCTCAAAAGCAATGCTGCCGCTGATTACTCTAGATTCATCGGAAAGATTGAACAGGTTCACCACGAAAGCGCTTTCGTCTTGCAATGCATGCAGATGTGCTTCCTCGTTCATACCATAGAATTCCCCCTCTTTGTAGAACCTCTCCAACTTACGATACTTCCTCATGGCAAGTTTTTGCGCTCGCGCAATCGCCGGATTGTTGTGTGTGCCGCCAATGCCCAGATGCCGACAGGTACTGGCGTACCACCATAAAACCAGGCAATGTTCGTTGTCATCTCGCAAGTCGATGTGCAAATAGATGGGCACGTTGCAACCCAGGTTGTAGTAATACAGACTCCTTGCGCGGCTGCTGCGGATGTCTTCCATCGGATTCCACATCAACTCAAATCCCCAGTTTTCATCATAGCTGTCTTTTAAGCCGTATTTGCAATAGACTGGCGTGTACCGCTGAACTGCGCCGCCAGCTATCATGTCATGCATCTCAATCAAAACATCTGGATACTTTTCATGAACCGTACGAGCTAATTCAAGATTAGCTCGAATGTGGTCCTCCATCGTGTACGGAACTGGATGTCCGTGACTCGGATTCCAACACCCACCGTTCCACCAGTTGCCGTCAAACATCAGGAATACCACACCATCGGCACACAAAGCGAGCAGTCTTTTTGCCGCTTCATCGAGGTACTGCTTTGAACCTAGACAGACGGCACCCTCAAGGATATTGCTTTCTGCATCCATCTGGAAAGCTTCATCAGGCCAACTTTCAACGCCACGCCCATCGCGTGACATCCATGTCGCTAACGGACAATGGAGGGATACGCCTAGTCCATATCGCTCGCGTATTCCCTCGATAAACTGTTTGCGCGGTCCAAGCCAATCTTCGCCCCACAGGAAAGTACCAAAATCAGTATCCCATCCTGGGTCCAGATAAAGCGACTCGCAACTGTATTCACAAGCCTTTTTAGCTTCCTCAAAAAGCAGTTCCTTGGTGTATGTAACTGGCCGGGTCATGCGCGGGCCTGGTGGAGTGCCTGGTGTACTTAGATTCCATTCTGGGTTGTCATACAACTCATTCCAATGCACTGGTGGATTGTACCCTTTCGGGAATCGGCAGCCGTTTTCATCCAGGAAAGCACGGAATGCATAGTATGCTTGCTTGTAGTCGCCTTTTACCGTTTCATATCGCGTCACACCCAGTTCGATTGTCTGCCCCGGTTGTATTTTGCGCAACGAAGATGGGTCTGAGGCGACCATGCTGGCGCCTCCAAAACGCAAAGCTAACCCATCGTCATCGGGTTCAGGCGATAACACGCTGAACTCCATCGCTTCCTGATTGAACTTGAATATGCCCAGTGTATGTTCGCCATGCATCCAAGCCCATCCTTCCGATGCCCACTGCATGGACGGTAAATAACCATATCTTGGATAAGATGGCGGCCACTTATTGGCGCGGTGTTCCCGTCCGGGCCTTTGAATCAAATCAGCCATTTGAAAATCGACGTCGAAATCAGCCGGGTCTGTCGGTCTGTGTCGAAATGGAATTGATACTAAACGGTCTGAACTCAGCTCTGGGAATATGCTTCCCACCTCATTTGCAATGCGCCGTTGCATCCCAACAGCGAAATTTTCGAGCGCGACAACACTATCTGTGGGGTTGTGAAGTATGATGCGCTCCTCCATCACCGCGCGACCAATTGGTAGTCTCAGAATATGTTCTACCTTCAGTCCAGCAAGCGTGCCGTTAATCTTTACTATCTCGTCGCTCACTTCGACAATCGGATTATTAAGCCATTTGGCAACAATGGAACCTTCGTCGCATGAGCGAGATGCCCGATAAATATATGCGCCGTCGGCGAGGTCGAAATCCATAGCCAAATCTCTTAGGCGAACATTAACCTCGCT
>DTYX01001134.1 GCA_012961655.1 Candidatus Poribacteria bacterium | reverse complement strand
TTTAATATTGGAGGTGGTAGTAGAATATATGTTAAAGAATTAATTAAATTACTAGAATCCACTGGTCGCTTTGCTCGCTACTGGAAACTGTATTGTCGTAAAGCCCTCCAGCGAGGTTCCAATCAGTCAGGTCAGGATAGTTGAACTAGCGGACGAGGCTGGCATTCCCCCAGGCGTGTGGAATGTAGTCAACGGTGGCAGAGCAGTTGTGTCGGGAATGTTGGACCATCCCGACATCAAAGGAATATGTTTTGTCGGCTCGACGCCAGTAGGAAGAGATGTCGTCTATGAAAGATGCGGTGCAACCCACAAGAGGGTCATCGCTCAGTGTGGCGCCAAAAACTTCGCCCTGGTGATGCCAGACGCTGACCTCGAAAGAACGATAGCAGCGTGCATGACATCGTTCTACGGCAATACCGGCCAGCGATGTTTGTCGAACGCTAACCTCGTTGTTGTCGGCGAAGGACTCAGTGAACGGGAACATGATGAGTTCTATAAGAGAGTGGTGGATATGTTCGTCGATGCAGCCTCCAGGATAAGCATCGGATATGGGCTTGATGAAACAATTCAGATGGGTCCGCTGCGTGATGAAAGCAAGAAGGAAAGAGTTTTGGGATACATAGAGAAAGGCATTGAAGAAGGGGCAAAGTTAATACTCGACGGCAGGGAAGTAAAACTTGCGGGCGATTGGCCGGAAACATGCTTCCTTGGTCCGACGGTATTCGAAGAAGTTACGCTGGACATGGCCATTGCCAAAGAAGAGATCTTTGGTCCGGTAGCGAATATGATGAAAGCCAGAAGTTTGGGCGAGGCTATAGAGATGATTCACAGCAATCCTTTCGGCAACGCAGCTTCTATTTTCACCGCAAGCGGCAGATGGGCTAGAGAATTCCAGTACAGGGTTGAGTGCGGTAACATCGGCATTAACATCGGTATAGCGGCGCCGATGGCGTTCTTCCCATTTAGCGGTATGAAGGACTCCTTTTTCGGAACGTTGCATGGACAAGGACAGGAGGCGGTTCGCTTCTTTACAGAAAGCAAAGTAGTAATTCAGAGGTGGTTCTAAAATGGCAAATTTAAATGTAACTGCTTCAGTCATTATCAGTTTTGCAGAAGAACTCGAGGATAGTTCCTCAACATTTTACGCGGCATTAGCGGAGCAATTTTCGGAGAGTAAAGAGATATTCCTGAATTTTGCGAAGGAATGTGGTAAGAACAAAACGTCGGTAGTTAGAACCTATCAAGAGACTATTTCCGACGCTTTGGAAGCCGGTTTCTCTTTTGAAGGTTTAAACCTAAAGGATTATAAGACAGAAACGACGTTAGCGGAAGATACTAGTTTCTCTGAGGCGTTGGACATAGCTATAAAACTTGAGGAAAACGCCTGTAAATTCTACTTGGATGTGGCTGAGCGCTCGGAATCACTGCTCGCCACAATACCGAGGGCGTTTTCAAGGGTAGCTAAAAGCAGGAGTAATCGCAAGCTCAAGCTGGAAACGCTGCTTGATGAGAGCAATAGCTAGTCTATTTGTGATGGCGGATGGGGTCGATGTGCTTAACCCCATTCAACCAACCGGACCAGAGATGACCCCTCTTTCAACCAGACGTACCGCCAGAAAATATTCTGGCTCTTTATGAATTGTGAAACGGAGTTATGACTTTAACAACTGACGTGATTAAGTTGTAATTTATAAACGTAATACGTAAGACATTATGCATATCTAAAGATTATAGCTGCCGGTAACGGAATTGTGGCAGGGACACCGTTTGAGAATATTGCGGCTTTTCTCGATGAAGCGATGCGGTACGGTATAGAACATCGTCAAGGATTTGTCGGAAATCCTTAGTAGAGCGTTCAGATGAGAGCTTTTCAGTCAGTCTATTATGTTTTACTTTCAACCAGAAATGGTATAAGTTTCAAAAAACACTCCTAATCAATTCCCGTGCTTCAGCTTCCGTTCCGCAGGATGTGCTGATAAAAAGCCGTTCCGCCGGCAACTGTGATACTAGCCATTCGATGCGGTCAGCGCGTGCTCCAAGCAACACTAAACCTTTTCCAGCTTCGGTGATGCGTTTGTAGTATGGCAACCACACTTCCGCATCAACATTGGGATTGCCGGCTCCAGGCGTCCACTGGATGGCGTCTAATTCCTCGATAGAAAGCAGATGGTCAAGATGCGGAATTGCCCCAGGTCCGTCCCAATGGTAGACAGAATGTGTCAGCCATTGGCATTGTCTACGTAGATTTGGCACGACAAACTCGCTGAAACTCTCCGGCGAAATCATCGCTGAAAAATCGCATTGCAACGGATACCACGTCTCTTGCGCCCATAATCCCATCCAAGCGCTCGTTCCATCTTGTCCAGTCTGTTTCATCAATTTATGCTGTCCATCGTAATAGACAAACCACAGGTCTATAATCTTCGCCTCAATTTTCTTGACCATTTCCGCTTGCTCAACTAAATCGAAAAGCAGATTCTGCGTGCCGCGCAACGAAGCTAAAATATCCATAGCGCCGCCCAAATCTGTATGTCCGACGATGAAATCACCATTTGACGCGTCCAGCGCTGCTTGGGTATGTTCACACAAAAGTTTCCACCAATAGTTTTCTGCGTCAAATTTCAGATACGGTTCAATCTCTTCCAAAGTTGCAACTGGCAATGGCAGGAACCAAACCGTATCCGGGGCGAAAGACGGTTCTGAACCAACGTAAGTTGCGGAACAACCCGGGCCAAAGTTTGGCCAATACATCGGAAATGAATCTTTTATATATGCTCCAAATGGCAGATTTGCGCAGTAGTTTGCTATTCTGTATTGCGCATCCAGCCACCGTTCTTTTATATCTTCTGGCGTCTTCACCTGAACTCTTTCCGATGGCGGATTAGCAACAGGCGCGTGAATTTTCAAAAGAGGCCCATTCTTGAGCTTTCCAGTCCACCATTGTTCGTAACGTTCTTTAACTGAATCCCAGTTATCAATATATTTCATAAAAGTTCTCCAATTAAAAAGGGCGATTGGTATTATTATATCAAAAATTTTGCGAAATGTCTTGAAAAATCACTTACAATGAGATACAATTAATCAGAATATCTAATTCACAGTTACTTGAGATGAAGAAATGAACTGGACAAAATTTGGATGGCAAGGAATTACAGTAGAAATTCCAGAACATTGGGAAATGGGCGGATTATCAGGAGATTATAAGAGTGGGTATCTCCGTTTGGATGATGGCGAAATCCCGCGGCTAGAACTGAAATGGTCGAAGGCGAGGGGCAAAAAACCCGATTTACAGAAAGTTCTAGACGAGTATTTTAAGCTTGTCAGAAAGGACTTTAAGAAGAAAGGTCCATCTTTGAATATCAAGCGCAATATAAATCTGGTCAAAGATGAATCTTTTTTTGAGAATCGAACTGTCTCATTTTTTAGTTGGAAGAGCAATGTTCGGGCAAATGGAGCGATATGGCACTGCCATGAATGCAAACGCATTGTGGTTGTGCAAGTGATTGGACATCCGAAAGAGAATATACGCGATACCACCCTACGAATACTTCATTCAATCAGTGACCATCCGGCTGGATATACAAATCTCTGGAGCGCATATCAGTTGAATGTGGAGATTCCGCGCCGATACCGATTAGATAAACAAAAACTGATGTCAGGCTATCTTTTGCTCTCTTTTGTGGACGGCAGTAGAACAATAACCGTAGAGCGATATGGGCCGGCAGATGTGCTATTAAAGGAAAGCGACTTAGAATCGTGGTTTAGAAGCACCTACGCTAAAGCCATTAGGGGCTACGGTTTCTCCATAGAGGAGAGAAATACGGAATACGATGAGAGAATCGAATTGGATGGCTCGAAAACTCGAATAATCGATAAGATGCCGATGTCACCCGTGCTGTTAGTGGATAAGGTGATGCGACGCACATCTTTTGCATCTCAGTTATGGCATTGTCATAAATCGAATCGTATCTTCGCAGTGCGCGTGGTTTTAAAAGGAGACGCGGTTAAAATAGCGCATGAGGTCGCTGATAGCATACAGTGTTGCCCTTTTCGGCGCTGAGGAATAGGTAGGTTTATCACCAACAATAACCACAATGGAAGGATGGATGGCTCTGTTCCATCCCTTCACTTCGTTCGAGGACAGGCCTTCCATTCTTCCATCCAGTTTGCAGTAAAGTCAAAAACTTAATTGGAACTTACTTATACTTCTCTCCACGCCGAATTCCCGATATAAGCATCTCCTACAATAGTATACCGGCAACTTCTTGCGATAGATAAATCCCTTCGCTTGTGTGCCGCATTTTTGACATCGATTATCTTTAATAGCCTGCAAATCAATGCGAATATCCTGAATTTGTGTGGCTCTCATATCATCTTCGGGATGAAAAATATCCGTTATCATTTTATCGTACCACCTTATAGCTTTTATCAAATTATACTACACAAATGTTAAGTTGTCAAGGGAAAAATTAACTTTTGCCAGAATTCCGATGAGGAAAATTAAAATGCAACGCTAGCTTCTTACTAACGGGATGTAGCGCAAGTTTTTTGCGTTAAATTTCTGCGATAAGTCTTGACAAATTTAATATTAGATAGTATAATTTCTAAAAAATAGATTTGGAGGAGCAAATGAAGGACATGACAGCAAGTGGTCTCAGAAGCGCGTTCGGCGGAGAAAGTCAAGCTCATATCAGATATCGAGTCTACGCTAACAAGGCGGAGAGAGATGGTTTCAAAAATGTAGCTCGATTATTCACCGCTATTTCTTTTGCTGAATGGGTTCACGCTCAAAATCACTTTCGCACGATGAGAGATGTCGGCGGGGATTTTGCCGTTACCAGTATGGCAGGCTTCGGATTAGCTAGTACCTCAGACAATCTGCAAGTTGCTATCAATGGTGAAGCATTCGAGGTTAATGAGATGTATCCCGCCTATCGGGCGGTTGCTGAACTGCAAGAAGAAAAAAGAGCGCATCAGACATTCGACTGGGCGCTGAAATCTGAAATGACTCACGCGGCGTTATACCAGAAAGCCAAAGAATCGGTGGACGCCGGTCAAGACCCAGAGTTAGATGTAATTCAGGTCTGCGATGTTTGTGGGCATACTTTGGAAGGGGACGCGCCTGAGATATGTCCCGTATGTAACGCCAAAAATCGGTATGTAGCGTATAAATAATTAAACTATGTGAACTGAAGGAGGTACTTCGTGGCAGAACAGAAGACAACTGGAATTGACGCTCTAATGGAGGAGACGAGAAGATTTCCACCAACGTTGGAGCTTTCTCAGAAAGCGCATATTAAATCGATGGAACAGTACCAGCAGATGTATGATGAATCCATCAATGAACCGGATAAATTCTGGTTGAGAGAAGCTGAAATCATTGACTGGTACCAAAAACCGACTAAGGCGAGAGAATACACCTGGGATACCGCTAAAAGAAGAGTCGAGATAAAATGGTTCGAGGATGGCGAACTAAATGCCTCCTACAACTGCCTCGACCGTCATCTCAACACCTGGCGCAAGAACAAAGCCGCGATTATCTGGCAGGGTGAGCCAGAAGAAGACAACCGTATACTTACATATCAGGAGCTACATCGTGAGGTCTGTAAGTTCTCCAACGTTCTAAAAAGCAAGGGCGTTAAAAAAGGTGATAGAGTTGCTCTTTATTTACCTATG
>DTYX01001133.1 GCA_012961655.1 Candidatus Poribacteria bacterium | reverse complement strand
GGCATTCCCTGCGTGCCGAGCATGCTTATGTGTCCGAGCATATGGTGGCGATTTTCCGTGCCGACGAAAACGATGGTGTCATTTTCTGAACAGCCGGACGGTTTTCCTGTGATGTCGGCGACGTTGGTGAACAGCTTGCCCCACTGCGACGCCAGTAGATTGACGAGATTTAATCCCTCGCATTGTCCTTCAAGCCAGGCAGTTTGCGGACTTAGAAAGTGAACGTGGGTATCTGCAGTAACGAATCCCTTTTCGCGCATCCGGCTGAATCGGCGGATTTTCAAGGTCAACTCGCGCGTTGCCGGTTCGATGTTGAGTTTTTTACGTGTGGGTTCGTATTCGAAGCCTTTGTGGAGTTCGACGAAGACATCGCCGACGGGCAATTCAAGCTGAAATTCGCCAGGAAGGTAGGCGAAAGTATCGCCGCCGAGAACGATGTTGCCGCCTTCGTCTTCAAACCAATTTGTGTTGACCTCTGCGGGATGTCCGTAGGGCGGTAGGTATTCGCCGCGCGGTCCAAGGAATCGAGTGCGCGTGGGGACAGGTTTTCCCGTCTCCTCGTCAATGACTTTCACGTGTACCCACGTTTTGTGAGGATGACAGAGTTCCACTCGCGCGCCTTTTTCATCATGAGATTCGCCGCATCTCAACGCCTCTCCGTAGGACAACTCAAATCTCTCTTCGCCAGCTTGAATCTGAAATGACGCAGCTTTTGAACCTGTAGCTTCGACCATGAAATTATGCCCGGGCTCCGCTGGTCGTCCCTCGCTGCCCAAACCCGTCAAGGGGTCATCCAGCCATGTCGTCTCATTTAGTCCCGGTTCCGGATAGAGCCGCGTGATGTGCCCCATGTCCAAATCGACAGTTAGATCTTCTGATGTGACTTGCATGCTCTCTGGCAACGATAATCGGAAGGTATTGCGCGGCCAGTGTCGGAGTGGATGGTCGGGAAAATGCGCTAACGTGACGCCAAATATTGCGATACCGTCCTCCGTCAGAGCTTGCAAACGCAGTTCCCTGATTTCTTTGTCGGGATTCGGATTGGGCATGGCGTAAATCCAGATGCCCGGCAGATTATCGCCGCTGACACCGGTTTGGTCGCGCCCCCATGACCCAGATTCTTCTGGACGCAGTGGTCTTGGGCTTCTCATCGTCTCCGCGACAAATGCGCTGCCGCCGATGCCACCCCCTAATGGGTTAATCTCAAATCTTCGACGGATAGCAGCCGTATGCTCCGAACCATCCGCATAAACTAAAGTATAGCGGGCGACCTCAATCCCGATAGCCGGTTCAAGCCCGTCGTTATCTCGGCTCGCGCAGCTATGACCCAAACAGACAAATTGCGCTTTCTTTCCGATGGGCAGCGCGACGGGCTCGCCTGGCTGCCCATCATCGGACGACGCAGGCAAAACGATTAAATGTTGCTCCGCTTCAGGGGCACTTAGGGAGAATGGAATCCCCCGCGCGTATACTTCGCCAAGTGTAATCCTGCTCAGCGCGTTGATTGTACCTTCATCCCAGCGGGGTTTGGCGCTGACCTCCGGATACGGTTCAGCGCAGGATGAATTGTAGTAATTGTCTAATTCGATTGTGGTGAATTTTTCCATGAAAGTTTCTCCTTACGAATGATGTTGACCTGGAGGCATATCTTCAACTTGAACGCCTTAAGTTTGTGTCATTATATCTGACCGTTCTAGGATTGTCAATATTTAATTTAGACGTGAAACGTGAAGCGTGAAAAAGTCGTATAATAACAAATAGAATAAATTTT
>DTYX01001132.1 GCA_012961655.1 Candidatus Poribacteria bacterium | reverse complement strand
GCTACGACGTTTTTTTCCGTAGAGCCGTCCTTTACCAACCCAAATTATTTCATCGGATATTTTCCCGCGTGGGGAATTTCTGAAAAAACTAGTAGTGCGTTGATAATTAAGTGTGTGGTCGTTGACTTTTCGGTTTATTTAGAATTTCAGAAAGTATAATTCCAAATTTAACGTTTTGAGTATTCAAAGGAATATCGATTATCTGTTTAGGTTGCTTGAGGCGTTGCCGAGAATGTGCCGGTATATCAGATGTCATTGAAGTAGTTCCCCGCTGGCTGGTTTCACGTTTTGCTTCCATTGAAGCAGTGGGTGGCGAAACAGGTTGAGGAGTAGGTGGCTCTTCTATTTGCTCAATTCTTGATTCTTCCTCAACTTGTCCTATCTCTTCCCCCTCATCATGTTCTGCGAACATCTGCTGACCTTGGGGAATCTGCTGCCAGGGAAGATTCATTTCCGCTTCGGTAAGAATGATATCTCCTTCAGATTGTTCTTGCTGTTCAGTATCTTCAGGTTTTCGCCGGAGCAATCTAAAAGCAAGCCAGATGATTCCAATTAATATTGTTATCAAAATACGTGCGTCCATTTTATTCACCTCCATTTTCAGAAACCCGTTTCCTTGAAGAAAACGGGTTTCTGGCGAAAGCGACCAAGAAATCTCCTATGCCAACCCTGTTCCATGCGCTTGGGATTCAATATCCTCTCCAGCAATCGACCTGCGCATGTCAGTATCCGCGATGATATTTTTCATGTTGTAATAATCCATGATACTGAGTTTACCTGTCTGGAACGATTCAGCCATTGCCAGTGGAACTTCCGCTTCAGCTTCAACTAGGTCAGCTTGTTTTTCTTGAACTAAAGCTTTCATTTCCGCTTCTTGCGCTGCTGCCATTGCGCGTTTCTCCTCCGCTTTTGCGCGGGCGATTTTGAGTTCCGCCTGGGCTTGGTCTTGCTGGAGTCTAGCGCCGATATTCTCGCCGATATCGACATCGGCGATATCGATAGATAGAATCTCAAATGCGGTTCCAGCGGATAATCCTTTCTCCAGCACGGTTTTTGAAATTTTATCGGGATTTTCCAGCACTAGCTTGTGGGTTTCGGATGAACCGATAGTTGTAACGATACCTTCCCCCACGCGCGCGACGACAGTCTCTTCACCTGCGCCGCCGACCAACCTTTCGATGTTCGCCCGAACGGTAACGCGCGCTTTGGTGATAAGTTGTATACCATCTCTAGCAACTGCCGTAATCCCCTTGACATTAGTTTTAGGGTCTGGAACGTCGATAATTTTAGGTTCGACGCTCATCTGCACCGCTTCCAACACATCGCGTCCGGCGAGGTCAATCGCCGCCGCCCGTTCAAACGTTAGCGGAATTCGCGCTTTCTCGGCGGCTATCAGCGCTTCGACCACGTTATCGACGTGTCCGCCGGCGAGGAAATGCGCTTCCAATTCGCCCAAGTCGAGGTTTAGTCCCGCCTTTGTGGCGGTAATCTGTGGTCTGACAATCTGTGCTGGCGGCACGCGCCTCAGGCGCATTGCCACAAGGTCGCCAAAAATTCTGACCTTCACATTTGCCGCAAGGGCGGAAATCCACAACCCGACCGGCACCAACCAGATGATGAAGATGATGAAAATAAATATTAACACTGCGATTATACCAATTAATGCTTCCATTTTCTTCCTCCTTTTCAATTTGTGGTCACCATTTATCACTTTGATTTTGCAAAGAAGGTAAAACGTATTACGTGTTTCGTGTTGCGTATTTCTGTTTTTTCGAACAACAACACACGCAACACGCAATACGGTTCTTGCCCTTCAGATTAAGCGCCCGAAAATTTTCTGCTATCTTGGGATAGTTAGGTTCCCGGCTCGAAATGCTTCGGCAAGCGCCTTAGGCACTTGGGTTTCGGCTTCTACGACTTTGGCGCGCATCTGCTGCACTTTGGCTTTCATCTCTTGTTCCCTCGCTTCAGCCATAGCAAGCCGCTCTTCCGCTCTAGCTTTAGCGACGATAAGGTCTGCTTCCGCCTGTTCTGTCCGCAATCGAGCGCCGATATTTTCTCCGACATCGATATCAGCGATATCAATGGACAAGATCTCGTAGGCTGTGCCTGTGTCAAGTCCTTCGGAGAGCACTCTTTGCGAAATGACGTCGGGATTTTCCAGCACATCCTCATAAGTTTCAGAAGAGCCGATTGCGCTGACGATACCCTGGCCGATACGAGCGAGAATTGTTTCATCCCCGGCGCCGCCGACTAATCGTTCTATGTTCGCCCTAACAGTAACTCTGGTGACTGCCACAAGCTGAATGCCATCCAGCGCTACGGCTGATATCCGGGGAGTTTCAATAACACGCGGTCTGACACTGACCTGAACCGCTTCAAATACGTCTCGCCCTGCCAAATCAATAGCAGTTGCGCGTTCAAAGGGGAGGTCAATCCCCGCTTTATCCGCCGCAATGAGCGCATTTACCACTCTGGAGACATTGCCGCGCGCTAAATAGTGCGCTTCCAGTTGCTCCAAGTTTAAATTTAAACCTGCTTTCGTCGCGTTAATCTGCGGATTGATAACGGCCGGCGGACTGACCCTCCGCAAGCGCATGCCAACCAAATCTTTGAAAATACGAACTTTTACACCAGCAGCCCTCGCAGCAATCCACAACGGAATCGGAACTATCGCAAGTAAGACTATGAGGAAAATAATTATCAGTATCGCCACTATTGCTACGATTGGCGCTAAACCTAATTCCATATCTTACACCTCCATTTTTCAAACGAGTTTTTCAGTTGTGAAAAAATAAGAATGCTCTTAACGTAAGTAAGTTCTAATTAAATTTTTCTACTTTTCAAGAGTTACTTTACTCGTTACTTGGATCTGGGAACTGGGAACTGAATC
>DTYX01001131.1 GCA_012961655.1 Candidatus Poribacteria bacterium | reverse complement strand
TTAAATATTTTAAAATCAACAAATCTGAAACACTACCCTTAAATCAATAGAAGTTGGTATCTCTCTATTTGAGGAGCATGGGTATGCGGGTAGAGGATAATAACAACTGCTTTGCCTGTGGTAAAGATAATCCAATCGGCTTGCGTCTTGATATCCAAACAGTGGAATTGGAACATGGAGAGAATTTGCTTGTTCGGACGGAATGTACTCCTCCCTCGCATTTTCAAGGTTGGGCGGGTATCATCCACGGTGGCGTTCTCAGCACTTTGCTGGATGAAGTAATAACCTATGTCGCTATTGCGCATTTTGGTGGGCCAGCAGTAACTGCTCAATTGGACATACGCTTAAAACAACCCGCCCCTGTGGGGAGTAAATTGCTCGTTACAGGCAGATTGATAAAACGTTCGCGACGGCTTGTCCAGGCAGTTGCGCAAATTAAACTGGAGGATGATACAATAGTTGCGGAAGCTACGGGGAAATGTCTGAAAGCTGAAGGCGCTTTGTAGAGATAATTTAACAGCAATAGTTACCAAAAGGGAACTTATGAGAAAATATATTGTTAATTTTGATTCAACGGAACTCCCTAAGATAGAAACAGATTTTCTGATTATAGGCAGTGGCAACGCTGGGTTGCGCGCGGCTATTGAAGCGAGTCAACACGGCAATGTCATCATTATTACCAAGGACATTTTGAGGGAAAGCAGCACTCGCTATGCTCAAGGAGGAATTGCCGTTGCTATGAGTGAGGAGGATACTATCGCTGCCCATGTCGCTGATACTTTAAGGGCCGGAGCTGATTTATGCGATGAACACGTGGTCAAAGTGATGGTGGAGGAGGGAATACCGCGCGTCAAAGAACTAATTAAATGGGGCGCGAATTTCGACCAACGTGGCGGGCAACTCGGTTTTACGCGCGAAGCCGCGCATGGACGGCGGCGTATAATCCACGCCAGAGGCGACGCGACCGGAGAGGAGACAGAAGAGGTTTTGATGACCCATGCGACAAATATTGAGAATGTGCGGGTGATGGAATACACCTATGCAATCGACCTCCTCAGTCAGGATAACGTATGCTATGGCGCGCTGGTGTTGAGTAAAGATGAATTGGGCTGTATCTTCGCCAAAGCTACTATTCTTGCCGCTGGCGGGCTCGGACAGATTTACAAATATACTTCCAATCCTAAAGTAGCTACGGGCGATGGCTTTGCAATGGCTTTCAGGGCGGGATGTGAAATGATGGATATGGAATTCGTTCAATTTCATCCCACGACGTTATTTTTGACCGGCGCTCCGCGATTTTTAATCTCTGAATCGGTCAGAGGTGAAGGCGGCATCTTGAAAAACGCTGCGGGTGAGCGATTTATGCCCTCATACCACGAGATGGCGGAATTGGCCCCGCGCGATGTTGTTAGCCGCGCGATTCTGCAGGAGATGCGGCGCACAAAGAGCGATTGCGTATATCTGGATGTAACTCATCTTAAGGCTGATTTCATCAAAAAACGCTTTCCCACTATCAACAAAACTTGTGCGTCCTATGGAGTTGACATTACAGAAGAACTGATTCCCGTTCAATCAGCCGCACACTTCATGATGGGCGGTGTGAAAACTGACATCAAAGCCGCGACGAATCTTAAAGGCTTATATGCATGTGGCGAAGTTGCTTGCACAGGAGTGCATGGCGCGAATCGGCTCGCCAGCAATTCGCTACTGGAAGGACTGGTTTTTGGCGCACGCGCAGGCAAATACGCGGCGGAATACGCTAAAACCGTATCAAAAACTGAACTTGAAAATCTCAGCATCAGATGCGACATTCCGAGGAGGAAGGAAGATATCGACATTAACGCATTTAAGTCCAAAATTCAAAATATCATGTGGGAAAGAGCCGGCATTGTGAGAGATGGAGAAGGTTTAACCGAAGCGAAACAAGAACTTGAGCGGCTCGCACATGATACAACTGAACTCGACAAATCAGAACTAGAATTGCAAAATATGCTTCAGACCGCCCAATTGATTGTGCAGTCTGCCTTTCAGCGTACTGAAAGCCGCGGCGGACATTATCGGATTGATTATCCTGAGCGTGATGATGTGAACTGGAACCGGCATCTGATATTTATCAGCCGCTGATGAACATGGATTTTCATGGATTTCTTCCGTGCCGTATCAGAATACTAAAGTTTGATACGTATCAATTTCCGAATATATCTCTGCTTAGAACAAACCTTTGAGAATTTCTGTTAGGAGTCGAATTGCATTGAAAAGATATCAATTTTTTGCTCTGTTGCTTTTTACACTGTTTTTATTGATACAAACAGCTAAAGGCGCCTCAACATCAACAGATTTACCAAAGCTAACTTCACAGCACAATACGATTGGTTTGGAAACATACATCAGCGAAGACAACGGATACTCCATAAAATACCCCGTTTACGCCGAATTGAAAGAGATGGAAACAGATGGAATGAGGCGAGTTGAAATTATCGGCCCCAGGATTTTCATCGCGTCGTGGAGTGATTATCCCGCTTACCGCTTGCGCATCATCACGCATAAAAATCCCGATAACTTATCCGCCAAAGATTGGGCGCAAAAGCGATTACTTGAAAAGTGGCAAGAGAGAAAACCAAACGAGTCGTTTACAGGTCCGATAACCGGTGATGGTAAAATTGATGAGGCATTGGTCATAGATACTCAAGTAAACGGACTACCAGCATATCAGGAGCGGTGGGAAGGCAAGGATTTCAGTATAATCCACACTTACATTGCAAACGGGGAAAAAGTTTATGAGTTAATCTACGAAGACCATCCGATTTCAGACTATCCTATCACCGATGTCGTCAAAAGCGTTTATCTTATGATGCTTTCGACTTTTGATATAATACCTGTATCGGAATCTGAAGGCGTCGATAATCAGGAAAAGAAAAATGAAATTGTTTCCTCAAAGCTTGCCCTTGAACCTTTCGTTTCACTCGAGGGTAAACTTCGTGAAGGGATGGAAAAAACTGGCATTGTTTTGGGAGATGGCGTTCGAGTTCGGGATAAACCGACCCTTGATTATTCTCAGATAGCATTTAAGCTTGACGCCGGAGATAAAGTCGAAATTTTGGATAGAAGCCAGACGAAAGAAAGCTTTAGTAAAATTGAAGGGCTTCTGCTAGATGGCGGTTATCTCTGGTATAAAGTGAAGAAAGATAATAGTGTAGGCTGGATTTACGGACAGTTTCTTCAACCGTTCAAACCGCCCTCTGCTGTTTCAGTCATCAAAATAGGTCTTTATTCAAAATCGGTCTGGTATTCCGAATCTTTTGCAAATTCTGAAGATGAAGGCGGACAAGATGTAACGGAATATTATCTCCCTCTGCCTGAATGGTCATATCACAAAACTTACATACCGCTGAAATACGATATATGCGCCTATCTGCTGAATAACTCCGGGAAAACAGCGCGAAATATGACATTAGAGTTGAAGGTCTATTATCTGTTGGGCGCAATGACAGATGACCTATCTATCCCAAAGGATGCTAATTGGGTGCTCGCACATACCTTTTCCAGGAAAGTAAAATTCCTTCCCGCCGGCAGATTAGTAAGAATATTTGTGAAGGGTATTGATTTTGAGGATGATTACAATAAGTTAGTAGCATCTAACGACGGTTGGCTGTGGAAGGTTAAAGTAGAGGCTAAAGTTCAAGTTGCGAACTTGTCAAGTCAACCGTATCAGTCGGAAATCATGATTATTCATGGAGATTAGTGGCTCGTTTTGTAAATCCGTATAGTTTTCGGATAACTAAAAAGGTGGCTCCACTTTTCATTGCTTCTGCAACGTTTGGAATAGTGGGCTTAAGTGGGTCTTTATGCCATACACTTTGTACAGATTTAGTCTATTTTCAAGGCTATCATCGTGATATCGTCGAACTGCGGAGTATTCTTGGCAAATTCAACGATTTTTTTATAGATTAGACTTATCAAATCTTTAGAATTTAGATGACAATTTTTCCGCACTAGGGAATGTAACCGTTCGACGCCAAATGCTTCATTCTCAGGATTCAACGCGTCTGTGACGCCATCAGAATATAATAAAAGCACAGAACCACTATCCAATAATTCATGCCCTTCTTGAAAAGGGAAATCTTCTAAAAAACCGACCAGCGTGCCACCGATATCGAGATATTTTTCCTCTTGGCTGTGAATGTTATATAAAAATGCCGGTGTGTGACCAGCATTGACATAGGTAAGACAGTGCGTTTTAATCTCTAAAACACAGTAAAATAGGGTTAGATATTTCTCAGGAGGGGTATCTCTGAATACAGCGTTGTTCACTAAAAAAACGGTATCGCTGACTGAGTGATGATTTTCTATTTGCGTTCGAAGCATCGCTCTGAGCGTAGACATCAATAATGCAGCAGACACACCTTTGCCGGAGATGTCTCCGACCACCATTCCCAATTGATTTTTACCAATCGGAATAAAGTCATAATAATCGCCCCCTACCTGCATCGCCGGAACACTAATTCCCGATACGCTTATTCCTTCGATAGGCGGTAGTTCATCCGGCCAGAATCTTTGTTGAATTTGACGAGCAAGAGTCAGTTCTTGTTCGAGACGTTGCTTTTCCAATTCTTCAGCATGGAGGCGCGCATTTTCTAATGCGATGGCAGCTTGGTCTGCAAAGGCGGAAAATAGGCTTATCTCTTCATCAATGAAAGGAGTTCCGTCCAGCTTATTTATCGCCTGTAAAACACCGATGATTTCACCATCCGGACTCTTCATCGGCACGCAGATAATTGAACGTGTTTGAAAGCCGGATTTTTTATCCACATCACCATAGAATCTAGGGTCGGCTGAAACGTCTGGAATTGCCAGCGGTCTCCCATATCTTGCAACCCACCCAGCAATGCCTTTGCCCGGTGGAATCCGAAACCCCGATAAATCTGCGTTTACAGGTCCGGTAGGGACGCTTATAATCAGTTCACCCGTGTCTTTATCCAAAATCATAAGTGAACTAGCTTCTGACTTCATCACACTCTTCGCAGATTCCATAATTAACCATAATAGCTTATTCGACTCAAGAGTGGAATTGATAATTGCAAGTATCTCTACCAGATTTGCCATTCGGATGCTTCTATCAACAAATGGTTCAAGAGTATTTTCAAGGAGGTCGATATATCTGGAGAGAATTTGGGTATTTTGTTCTGTATTATCAGCCATGTTTTTCACCACTAAGGGCAAGAGGGCAACGGATAACCCCCTAGCTCGAAAATTGTCTTCCTTTCCATATTACGTTGAATAACAGTCCAAAGATGCCACAGATGAGCACATAAAGGATCTGACAAGGTTCCAACAGCGGAAAATATTTCAACAAATCCATTCTGTTGAAGAGTTTCAACCCTCTCAACACCAACAGAAACTCAGGTATCAACTTGAGAGATAGAAATACAAGAGTGAATTTCCATAACAAAGCGCCGAATACCGCAAGCAGTAGGGCAGTAGGTAGAAGAAGATAAAATCCGTAGGCGATGACCATGAAGCAGACCAACGATAGTCGATTCTCTGTGCTGTTCGACGCCCAACGCAAACGTTGTCGCATAAAATCTCTGACCGTTCTCATTGGATGTGTCAAAACCGTAACATCAGTATGACATATCGGCTTAATGTGCCACTTTGAATATCTATCAACCCATTGGAGAAACATATTATCCTCTGCGACAGTAATGCCCAAATTAACAAATCCTCCTAACTCATCATAGACCTGCCTGCGATATGCGAGATTATTGCCCGTACACGCCAACGCCACTCCCATCTTCAATCCCCCTGCAAAGGCAGAAAAAAGAGAGAGAAGTTCAAGAGATTGAAGTTTAATGAATAACGAGCGCAAAAACCGATGAAACTTCGTCAATGAACTATCTATAGAAGGTTCCCCAACTTTTCGCTTTGCTCGAAGGCGGGTTTCCTGGCATCCCTCATTTAACATCGAAAATCCAACGACGACTCCAATTTTCCGCTCATAAGCCTTGACCATGCTTTCAATCCAGGTTTTTGGGACAATACAATCTGCGTCAGTGCTCAGAATAATTTCACCACGGCAGGCTTGAATGCCCCAATCAAGCGCCATCTGCTTACCCATCGGAATTCGGATTTCGGAATTAAGACTGATTCTTTTAATTCCGCATTCTGCCGTGTCGTCCAATCGAAGCACTTTCAGGATTGGATTGTCAACAGCAAAGGCGCGAGCGATAGAATAGGTGTTATCGGTGGAATGGTCATCTATCACGACGACCTCATATTGCTCACTCGGGTAGGACTGGGTTAATAGCGATTTGAGACAAGCTGGCAAATTATCTGCTTCATTCCGTGCTGCAACAACTACAGACACTGATGGTAGAGAGTGATTTAGGCAACCTTGTGAAAAAAGGTCGCTTTGTTCAGCCCCCAAGTATATGCCTCCGGACTTGGATTTACCAAGCGTAGGATTCACATCTTCATTTCGTAGCCTCAAGAGACCAATGAAAAAAATCGTGACCACAAGAGCATAGATAAATCCTAAAGTAAACGTAAAGATGATAAAATATAGCATTTACATTCCATTATTGGGGCATATAACGAATTATCAATCCCCATTCGCCAATTGCCCAGAGATGTTGTTTGAAGGCTGAAATAGCGCTCAATTTACCCGCTTTGCGAATTTCCATATTTCCAGGCTGCCATGTTTTGCCGCCATCTGTTGTCTGAACAACGGTTCCGAAATCCCCACATGCCCAGCCGGTACTTTCATCCACAAAAACAACGCTATACAAAGAATCGTAAGTATTGCTTTTCTGTTTTGCCCAGGTTTTACCACTATTAGTTGTGTGGAGAATAGCGCCCTCCATTCCGACGACCCAACCCTCTTTGTCATTGACAAAATGCACTGCCTTTAAATCATTTGGGGTATCCGTTTTTTGCTGCTCCCAATTTTTCCCGCCATCAGCGGTGTAAATAACCAACCCAAAGGAACCGACCGCCCAGCCGATTTCAGGGGTAACAAAGTACAGACCATCCAGATTTTTCCGAGTCTCACCGGCTCTAGCGCGTTGTCCGGTCATGACTGCTATCCAGGTTTTGCCGCCATCAGTGGTTTTTAGCACTGTCTTACTCTCACCCGTCGCGTAGCCGATGTTCTCATCGACCATCTGGATATCAGTCAACCGACTTCTCACATCAACACAAATATTTAGCTTATCCTCACCTTTTCTAATGGAGTACCTCCGTCGATTATCAGTTATCATCCCTCTGCCTGTATTTTCGTCAATGACAACGGTGGCTCCATCAGAGAGTGCGATACCTTCATTTTTAAACTCCTGTCGCAAGTCCTCGGAGATGTTTTTGCTATCGAAATCACTTTGGAACTCCGAGTTGACGCTAAACAGTATATCGTAGAATTCTGTCTGTCGCACCCATGTTTTGCCGCCATCCTCAGTGGTAAAGATAGCGGTTCCGCCGCCGAAACCACGGCCGGGGCTTGAGCCAGCGGCTACACCAAATTTAGCGTCGCGAAAATATACGCTCCACAACTCCGGCGATCTTTCAGCGCTTACTGTCTGCATCTCCCAGGTCGCTCCGCCGTCTGCTGTATACAAAATCAAGCTTCCTCCAACAGCCCAGCCATTATTTTCATCGACGAAGAATATATCTCTTAGTTCGCCTTCAACTCCATCGTTGCGGACAAAATCATCATCCCTGGCAATTTCCCATTTGCCATCAGCCCAAATCATTGCATTGCCCAAGAACAGAGTTGCAATGATGATAAGTAAACAAAAGATAATTTTTGACTTCATGAATAATCACCTCCTTTTTCTGAGATTGCAAATCAAGATTTGATTTTAAAATGCGGGGATGAGAATCATCTTTTGCGCGACTATCAGGATATACAGGATTGGTTCACACCAAACCCCACTCCTTTAGCACATTCAACAGCAACGGCAGCGGTTCTTGCCAGAGCCAATCTACCTTCAGCCACAAGCCTTCCAGAACGGCGCTGCGAAAAATACCATCGTTGTTGATGGGCATAACACGATAAATCCCATCCTCACCTCGCTGATAAAATTCAGCTTGCTTACGCAAAGGGTCAATCAACCAGTATTCGCAGACTCCGCCTTGCTCATATTCGTAGAATTTCTCGCCTCGGTCACGAATACGACTCTCAGGACTGACGACTTCCACCACTAAATCGGCGGGCCCTTCCAGATGTGCGTTCTTCAGACGCGAGAAGTTATCATTGTCAACGAAAATGATATCAGGAGACCTACCTGGCAGGTCAGGACCTGTTTTCATCTGAAACGGTTCATAAAATACAACCCCTAACTGATGTGTTTCCACGAAGATTCGAATCAAACTAAGCAAAAATCCTGTCACATTTTGATGTTCAATCGATATCGGGCTCATGAAAACTACCACTCCGTTGACCCATTCCGCATAGGTATCCTCATCCAACCAATCAAGAAACTCTTCATAAGACATCTTCTTCCCAGGAGGCAAAGGATTTGCGAAGGTTGACAACTGTTCGATTTGTGATTCTTGTATCATGAGTTATCACCTCCAGTTCCAGAAAGTTGCAGCCTAGCTTCCCGAAGCAGTTTTTTCCAAATCATCCACAAACTCCTCAACCAATTTTCGCCAACGCTTGAACTCTTCATCAACCTTGTCTCTCGGGTAATCGCCATGATAGGCATAGTTGATATGGAGGGTATCGATAATTTGTCTAAATCTATCCTCGAAAGTCTGTGGCAATGAGCGACGCAAACGCCCCCATCTGGTTTCTTCGCTGCCCAAATAAGCCATGACAGCGTTACGCGCGACATCGAACAGTTTGTTAAAAGCGTCTCGATAGGCTTCATCTTTGATGTCTAAATCTTGAGCATTTTGAGCAGCTAAAAGATTTTCATCTGCGCGAGCGAAAATCTTTCGCGCTCGTTCGAAGGTAGGCGCCGCCACTTTCATCACCTCCTTTAGCGTTTCTCCATCACCCGCAAGAACTTGTCCTACTGCTCTTATGCCCCAAGCGATGCGGTCACCTATATTTTCCCCCGGCTGTCGCACTATCACATCCACATTTATCGGAAAGTCCGCTACAACATCGAGATAAACGCCATAGTCCTTTCGGTTGTTTGTGGTAACCACCAAATCTACGTCCCGAGCCAAAGAGGGCGCATAGGTGAAGGAACCGAATAAAATGATATCGCGAATATCCGCGTCTGCGGCTAGCAATGCTTTACAAACATCATCAAGTTCCCTTTGAGTAATTCTCTTTGTCATACCTTCGAATTTCTTTACAAAGCCCAATCAGTGCTTTTATCCACTTTTTTTTAGAAAGGGAATCTCCGACTGATTAAAATAGTCAGTCGGAGGGGTAGATATAAAGCCCTGATAATCAGTCTGAGTTATTGACCGCTTTCTTATACGGAACAGAAAACTCTCGTTCAACTTGCTCACGGTAGACAGGCCCTGAGTTATAGGCGCAGAACGGATAAATGCGGCCATTTGGCGCGGCGTAATGGACGACGCAGCGTTGAACACGTTGGACATCATAATTGTAAGCATCCATGAAGTGCATACCGCCTATCATCATCGTCCGATAAGTATTCTGACCAATTTTGCTTTCATCGCGGTCGTACTTCTTGCCGGTCAACTCATACAAAGTCCGGATAAACTTCATGAAAGTCAATCCCTCTGGAGCTTTCCTTGCATTGAAGTGCTTCCGCAAAACGTTAGCGAAACGTAGCTTTGAGAGGACTTTCATGCGCGACATCCCGGTCCTTCTGGCAAGAACATCAATCTCTTCCAACAACCCTTTGAAATCCACGAAGTCCGTCAATTGCGTGGCATTTCCTTTATCATCGACGAACAAGTAGGTCGCAGCAGAACAATGCGGGTGGCAGGTATAGGTGGTCATCTCTTTGCCGTTTATCGAACCTAACATCCTCGATAACGGCGACGAGCATGTTAGCGGTACCCAATCGTTAGCCTTCACAAATCCAACTTGCTCCTCAATACAATGGGCGAGGTCTGGCAGTGTAAATCTCATGCTCTCTCGCTCTTCCTCTGAAAATCTCCCAGTAAATGCTATCGGTTGATAGCTTACTCCAGAGACAACATCGACATTCTCAATTGCTAATCTTAAAATATTTCCTACTTCATGCTCGTTAACCCCCTTGGCTATTGTTGGAACGAAGACGACTTTCATGCCAGTTTGCCGGCAGTTTTCTATCACAGCTAGTTTTATCTCAAGAAGCGGTCGACCTCTTGTCTTTTTGTAGATGTCATCCGAGGTGCCGTCGAATTGCAGGTAAAGCGAATGGACACCGGCTTCTCGAGCTTGGGTGGCAAAATCCAAATCGGCGAATTTGATTCCATTTGTTGCAATCTGCACCGCTGAGAAGCCCATGCTCTTCGCGCTCTGTACGACATCCAGGAAACGCGGATGAACCGTCGGTTCGCCGCCTGAGAACTGCACACATGCAGCAGGAACGGGCTTCATATCTCGAAAATTTTGCAACATCTGGACTATCTGCTTATAACTCGGTTCATACAGATATCCGGCGGCGTTTGCGTTGGCAAAACAGATTGGACACCTCAAGTTACAACGGTTGGTAAGGTCAATATTTCCCAGAGCGGTGTGGCTTGTATGCAGGTTGCACAAACCGCAATCCTGAGGACATGTGGTCGCGTCAGTTATGGAAGGATTTATTAAACCATTACCATCACCGAAGAACCAATCTTCCATACGAAAATAGAAATCAACATCTGAATAAACTATATCTTTGAAGTAACCGTGTTGCGGGCAGGTCTTTTCCATCATTACTTTACCGTCTTCTTCAAACTCGCGCGCCGGGATAATTCGCTTGCACTCAGGACAGAGTGAACGAGTCGTCTTAGGTAAACCTGTGTGGACAGGTTCTATCTCTGTCCCTAAATAAGTCTCTTTGGGTTGATAAATCTCATCAAGTAAAGATTCTTTCCTTCTTTTTATGATGCTGGAGACTGCTCGTAATCGGCTCATGATTAACTTAGCTCCTTTCATTCAAAAGTTAGAACTACAAACTTATTTTTTCTGATTGTTTCTTGCTAAAAGCTCAAGGAAAAACACAGATAAAAAACCTGCATCACCTCTCATTGCTACAACCGCAACCAAGCCTCACGCATCGTGCGCTTCGCATTTGCGATGACGATTTCGCTGGTTTCACCTTCCAACGGTTTGACCTCAAAACTTACAAACGGTTGCTTACCTTCTCCTAAATAACCGATATCAAATAGCACCGCCAAGAATTCCGTCAACTCTTCGACGTCGTTTTCGCCGTCTTCAATCCCGAAGCGCGGATGCATATCTCCATAGCCTGGATGGTCGCTATCTTTCATTATGCAGTTCCCAACATGGGCGTGGACTAAATAATCTTTGACGTTGGTTAAAGCTTCCTTCGCAGATTCGAACTGAATGGGAAGATGCGACAAGTCAACCATCAAGCCGAAATTATCTCGATTTACGGATTCCGCAAATGCAGCCGCTTCATCCGAGGGGCCTATGAGAGCTTTTTTGTCAATAGCTCTATCGAACGTTTCCAGGACAACCTTCAAGTTACCCTTGGACTTGGCATAATCACAAAGTTCTCGAGTCGTCGCTAACAAAGCGCCCATTGCATCCTTTCGCTGTTCATCGCCAGGGTCCTTGCCGCTGAGAAAAGCTATTCCAACGGCATTCATATCATACGCGCTATCTATTTCTCCCTTGAGCGTATCGACCGCTGTTTGTCGTTCCGCGTCATCTAAAGAATTCGGATTTAGCGGGGTCGTCAAAACCGCTGGCTGCGCGGCATAAGCGACGGCAAGGCCACTAGATTCTAAAATGGCTTTCGTTTCCTCCTTTTCCGCCGCATCTTTAATCCAGGTCAATTCTATGGCGGTGAAAAAATCATCTTCCGCTATCTTACTAATACTTTCGGCAATTGGTCCTTCGCCTCTCAGAGCTGTGGGAAATGCCATAAAATGAACAATTCCTAGTTTCATATATTTATACATGGATTCCTGCATAATTTACCTCCCGAAATTTATGATACTGTCGTGGGGCAGGTTTCTAACCTGCCCATTTAATGTTATCGCGCCTTTAATTTACCCCAAGAGGAGATTTGCCTTCCTAACGACAAAACAGGCAGACTTAATCGTTTGCCGCTGAGGTCTGTGGCGGTAATCTTCCATTCCGCGCCGTCCAATTTTTTTAACCGGAAAGAAGCTTTGACTCCAGTACTATTCTCCGCGAAAGCGATTGCTACTTGCCAGTCAACGGCGATTAACAGCGTAACATCGTCTAAATTGAAATTTCCCTGTTTAATATCAGCTTTCAACGCTTCTAATGAGGTTTGCCATCCGTTAAAAGATTTTCCAGTGATAGAGACATAGACATGACTATCATCGGAGATTGCTTCAAGAGCTCCTATATCTCCTTTGTCGTAAGCATCTTTGATGATAGAAACTATCTTTACCAATTCTGCTCCTTCATCAGGCGCCACTGGTTTGGAATCTTGAATATACCAGGCGTGGTCGTATATGAGCCACTGTTCCTTCTCCTGTCTGAAGAGGACACAAGCCCTTGCGGAACGCCCTCCCCATTTAGGCAATGTGACGGAATAGTCAAAGGTGGCGGATGCCTTATCTCCTTTCGCAGCGATGACCACATTTTTGATAGTGAGGCGATTTTCTTGAGCGAAGAATATTCCATCGAATACAGCCTTAACACTTTTCCATTCACGCGCTTCATTAAGCGTCCCAATTCGTTGAAATCTATGGCTCATCCGAATATCTTTTTGATGCGACCAAAGCGCCTCAACCTGCCTGCCTTTCCTGAGGGCAATCGCAGAAATATACCGGTCGAATAACTCTTTGACCTCCTCGACACTCTCTTTTGCCAAACCAATTTGGCTGATGGAAAAGAAGCAGATTGTTAAAATAATAAATTGAACAACCGCTTTTAAAACTCTTGTCATGAGTTATCATCCCCTTACGGAAACTTCGGAAGTCTAAACATTCATCGGTTGCCCATACTGTTCCGCAGAAAACACTTGATTAAAGTCTTTTCGAGGACGCGCATCTGGGCTTGCGTCTGGCACGCCGATAGGAGTTAACGCCACTACCCGCATCTCTTCAGGAACTTTTAGTAAGGTTTTCACTTGCGCTTCATCAAACGCGCCTATCCAGCATGTGCCATACCCTAGACTTGTCGCTGCTAGAATCATATTTTGCATGGCAATCGACACATCCACTTCATACCAAGGGTGGCCTGTACTACCTCTGCTGGCGCCGGGACTGCCAATTCCAGCCAGAATGATATATGCATCCGCCAACCAATTCTGCCCGCTGCAAGCTGCTGCTACTTTTCGCTTCAATTCCTGGTCTCTGACGACGACAAAATGCCAGGGCTGACGATTGGCAGCAGAAGGCGCTTGACGTCCAGATTCAAGTATTTTGTCCAAATCCACCTGCGAAATTTCACCCGGCTTGTATCTACGGATGCTTCTTCTTCGCATTATAGTTTCAATGGTATCCATTATCTCTTCTGCCTCCTTACTTCGGTTGTTATTATAACGCAAAACAGATTTACTGTCAAGAAGAAACCCGTTTTTTGGGAGAAAACGGGTTTCTAACGCCGTTCCAAAACTTTTTTTGCTATAGCCAGGGTGCGATTGGCTAGGTCGGAAATCTTAGAATCGTTGAATCCAATCACATAGCTCATAATGCGGTCATTTAGCGGTTCGACCCATTCTGATGGCAAAGCGTCTGCGCCGAGTATAGCGCCGATAATCGAACCCGCTGTGGCGCCGTTGCAATCGGTGTCCCAACCGCCCATGACGCTGATGCCGACCGTTTTGCCAAAATCTTTTTCGCCGTATAACAGACCTAACAACACGACCGCAGCGTTGTTGATGGTGTGGACCGGGTGATAATGTCCGTAGTGTTCGTTTATTTTATCCCACGCTTCCTGCCAGGTTCTATACCTTTTGCTCCATTCGACCGTATTTCTCATCGCCTCATTAAGACGTGTTCTTTCGGGGATTTCAGAGAGTCCGATTTTTATAATCTCTTCGATGTCATCGGTGGCAAAGGCGGCTGAAAGCATCGCGCTGATGAACATCTCACCGTATATTCCATTTTTCACGTGCGAGACCGCCGCGTCGCGAAATCCAAACTCCGCGCCCATCTCCGGCCAGCCGGGAGTTACATAACCCCATGCATCCGCCCGAATCTGCGCCCCTATCCATTCGCGACATTGGTTATGATAACTCGCCGATTGAGGGGACTTGATGCCGTTTACTAAATTACGATAGGCTATGCGTTCCGCTGTATAGACTAGATGATACGGCAAACGATTGAGCCAGGCGTCAGCGACGTTCTCTGTTGTAAAATCTAAACCGTTGGCCTCCAGGATATACAGCCCCATAATGGTGTAATCTGTATCATCATCTCTAGCCATATACCGCACTCGCCCCTGCATGCAGTCATGGTTTGCCAGGTGTTGTGGATAGCCTTCGGGAATCGGGACGATAACTGGGAAATAATCATTCAGCGGATATTCACCCGCCAGCTTCAGGTACTTTTCAATCCGTTCTTTGTGCCATCCTTCCACAGGTTTGCCCAAACAACAACCGGCGCAGCGTCCCAACCATGCGCCGAGAATTTTATCCCGCAACTCTGCCTCAGTGAATTGCTTCAGCATCCTCCTTGGCCCTTCGGGACGTTCCGCGCGAATCTCTTCAAGCGTCGAAGGCTCCACATAGGGAAAATCCTCTTTAACCGGCAGCGCTTCCAACTCTGCGAATATCGCCTCTAAGCCTGCTACATCTTCCTTATCCGCCTCGTCAAATTTTTGTTCGACGGCTGTTACATTACAGCCCTCTTCCCGCCGCTGAACTAATTCGCCGTTAATTAAATTTTCCCAATATTCTCTGTCTGCCATAAGCCATCTCCTTGTTTACCGAATTTTATTCGATGTCGATATATTTATAGCATTCAAGGATTTTTTTGTCAATAATTAATTTAAATTGACTTTTCATGCCAGTCTAAGAAATCTGTGGAAATGTCAGAAGTTTTACACTTTGATTGGAATAAGATACCCTCACTGACAAGGAGGCCGGATTTCGGAATTCGAATTTACTTATGGTAGCTATTGTCAAGTAATCCGCACACAGTATCGGCTCATGTTAGATATGCGCTCGGTCAGCTAAAATTTGGAAAGAACCTCTGTGCGATAAAACCCGCGATTGGCGGGAAAAAGAAAGTAGTTGTGAACCGAACGAGTGTGAATCTCCAGCCTATTATACCTATTTCCATCGGCAGCCTGTTAATCGCCCACAAAGACCAGCCGGTCAAGAACGCTACCATCGTTCCGATGCTTGCGCCAGCGCGTAATAGTCCTGCGGCCACGGGTAAGATTACATAGGGGCCGCCCGGAACAAGTCCGCCGGCGACAGTTCCAATCAGCAGTCCTTTTATCCCAGATTCAGCCCCCACCCATCTAGACATCAGTTAGCGAGGAATAAGAACTTGAACCACCCCGGCGACTATAAAAGCAAAAATCAACAGGGGCAGAATTTGTATTATCATATTTACCGACGATTTCAGTCCTAATATATGTTGATTCTCTCCCTTTTTATAACCGACAAATAACAGTATGACTGCTAAAAGCCCCATGATTATCGTAGGAATCAGCATCCCTGAACTCCTCCTTTGGCTCATTTAAGTTCCTCCATCAAAACTAATTAGAAACCCGTTTTCTCCGAGAAAACGGGTTTCTAGCATCTAGTACATGCGGACTTCAACCCAAAGATTTCACCTCTGCTAGAATCATCTCCGCTCGTTTAGGATTAAACGCTCCGCATACACACGGTTTTGCCATATATCCCGCCGCCTGTTTCGGGGTCAGTTTGCCTAATTTCACCAAATCTATCATCCGCTTGATGAGGTTGAATGAAATCATCCCGTGTCCGCATAAGGTATTCAATTCCAGAATCTCTCTGTTTGGCAATCTATCAATTTGACCGCTGATACCTAAGGAATGCTCGATACTATGCCGATTTATGCCGATGCCTTTGCAACATTCATTGACTTCATCCAACAATCCGCTGACGTTTATGGAGATGCCTAAGTCCGCTTCCCTGAGGTCGAGAAGCATGTCGCGCACTGAATAAAGATTATCAAACGCACAAGCGGCGCCGGAGCTATCAGTCATACTTTCTATCATTTCAGTAAGGTCTTTCTTATCTTTCACGCCTTGTTTGCTGTCGGATATGTTCACCGGATTATATTTTAATGCAATACGCATGAATGTCCGCAGTTTTTCCGCCGAACCTTCTCTGTTGTAGCCACCGGCTGTGGTGGCGAAGACGACATAATCCCCCCGCAAACTTTCGCGTGAACCTCTTCTGTGAAGCGTATTTGTCATAAATCAATAACCTCCATATTTTTATTCACTGGATTTTAACAGAGTAGTATTGCGTGTTGCGTATTTCGGATGTGGGAAGACTATTCACTTCACCCGTCCCAACCCGAGGTTCGTCTTGCCATTCAGCGACAACGTATATCCTAAATCTACGACAATATCTTCGTAAGGCGCAGAACCATCGGCGGCGCATTTAGCTGAAATGCCCACACTGAATACTGTGTCCACCTCGGTTTTCATTTCCTCCAGAGTTTGCAGCACGTCATCAATTTTATCCAATGTCGTCTTGAACTCTATAATTGCCGAAAGAACTTTTTCGTCCAGAATATCGTCACGTAGTTTGCCGATATTGACATCTGTCATCAGCGCCGTTACAGGATTCTTCGGTTCAAAGTCGATGCCAATTGGCGCAAGACTCATCGCCATCTTTTCGATATCAGCAAACCGCGCGCCGATGCCCGGTCTGCCTAGTTCGACTACAAAACCGACATCACCGTCTTTCAGCCTACCGGTGACGTCATTTGTCTTAATCTCTTCGGTTCCACGGCCGCCGATGCCCGTGGCTGGGTGAATCGCTGTCGGGTCACTGAATACTTTGCGCA